>NZ_JBSGDB010000226.1:0-13700 GCF_053602155.1 Streptomyces sp. NPDC004561 | reverse complement strand
GGACGTCGTGCTCGGCGGAGCCGGCGGCCGCGGTCAGGGCGGGAGCCGCCTGCGCCTGCGCATGGGCGGCGGGCACCCACAGGGCGAGGAGCAGCACGAGCACCCGCGGCCAGGTACGGATCCGGCGGCTGGTCGTGCTCCTGCTCACGGCAGGTGTCTGCCCGCCCCGGCCGGGGAGCGCAGCACCCCGCGCACCAGAACCGCCCGCACGGCGTACCCGCGCGGCACGCGGTTGACGCCGCTCACACGTTCTGCGGCAGCTGCTTGGCCCGGGCGCGGATGCGGAACGCAGTGACGATCTCGACGATCCCCACGATGAGCAGCCAGATGCCGCCGACGAGGGTCAGCACGGCGACCGACCGGAAAGGGGAGTCGATGAGCACGATCCCGGCGACGAAGGTGAGGATCCCGAGGCAGATGTGCCAGCCCCGGGCGGGCATCCGGGAGTCCGAGATGGCGGCCACGGTCTGGGTGATCCCGCGGATCAGCCAGCCGATGCCGATCCACAGGGCGAGCAGCAGGATCGACTGCATGGGCCCGCGGAAGCAGAACAGGCCGAGCAGGATCGACAGGGCGCCGCTGATGAACGCCAGCACCCGCAGCGAGGTCGTCCGGTGCGTGCCGAAGGCGGAGATCACCTGGAAGACACCGCTGATCAGGAGGTAGACGCCGAAGAAGACGCCGACCACGACGAGGGTCTCGCGGGGCCACACGAGGACGAGGACGCCGAGGACCAGGGACGCGATCCCGGTGCCGAGGACGACCTGCCAGGCGACCCGGGACAGGGCGTGCAGCGGGCCCTCGAAGGGCGGTTCGGGCTCGTGGTGCTCGTGCGCGGCGCCGGGCGGGTGAGCCGCGTGGACGCGCTGGTCGTCGTACTCACGGCCCCAGTCGGGGCCGCTGCTCGGTGCCTCGGTCATGTTCCATGCTTGGACCGGCTCGGCGCGATCCGCCACCCGGGTGGGCCGGCGGGCTTACCTCCCCGCGGCCTTGGCCGCCTTCGCCGCCGCCTTCGTCTCCTGCTTGTGGGCGCGCACCTTGGCCAGCGACTCCGGTCCGGTGATGTCGGCGACGGACCGGAAGGACTTCGGCTCGCCGTAGGCCCCGGCGGCCTCCCGCCATCCCGCCGGAGCGACCCCGAGCTGCTTGCCCAGCAGCGCGAGGAAGATCTGCGCCTTCTGCCGGCCGAAGCCGGGCAGGTCCTCCAGCCGCTTCAGCAGCTCGGTCCCGCTGCCGACGCCCCGCCAGACCGCCTCCGCGTCCCCGTCGTAGTGCTCGACCAGGTACTGGCACAACTGCTGGATCCGCTTGGCCATCGAGCCCGGGTAGCGGTGCACGGCGGGCTTCTCGGAGAGCAGCGCCGCGAAGGCCTCCGGGTCCGTCGCCGCGATGTCGTGCGCGTCCAGGTCCCGGGTGCCGAGCCGGTCGGCGATGGTCCGGGGCCCCTTGAACGCCCACTCCATGGGGACCTGCTGGTCGAGCAGCATCCCGGTCAGCGCGGCGAGCGGGGAGCGCCCGAGCAGCGCGTCGGCCTCGGGGTCCTGGGCGAGGTGCAGGGTGACGTCCATGCGTCCATGATCCCGCGCGGCGGTTCGGCCCGCGCGCCGGGTGCCGTACGATTCCCGGGCAGAAACTTAGGCAAGCCTAACCTAAAATGAAGGGGGTTCCGGGGTGACCACCGAGACCTACCGCGACGCCTGGGGCATCCCCCATCTGCGCGCGGCCGGCGTCCGTGAACTCGCCCATGCCCAGGGCCGTGTCACCGCGCTCGACCGGGCCTGGCAACTGGAGGCCGAACGCCATCGCTCCCAGGGCACGTCGGCCTCCTTCCTCGGCGCCACCGCCCTCTCCTGGGACGTCCTCGCCCGCCGGGCCCGCCTCGACGACACCGCGCGCCGCTGCTTCACCGCGCTGGAACACCGGGACCCCGAAACGGCGGACTGGGTCCGGAGCTACGTCGACGGCGTCAACGAGGGACTGGCGGCCGGCACCCGCCGCGCCCCCGAGTTCGCCCGCACCGGCCTCACCCCCGGCCGCTGGCAGCCCTGGACGCCCCTCGGCATCTGGCTCGCCACCCACCTCCTCTTCGCGGGCTTCCCCGCCAAGCTCTGGCGCGAGCACGCGACACGGCACCTGGGCCCGGACGCCGTGCGCCTCTTCTCGACGGACGGCCCCGGCACGGCCGGCAGCAACGGCTGGCTCGTCTCCGGCGCCCGCACCGCCACCGGCCACGCCCTGATCGCCGGCGACCCGCACCGCTTCATCGAGGACCCCGGCGTCTACCAGCAGATCCGTCTGTCCTGCCCCGAGTTCGACGTCATCGGCCTCGCCGTCCCCGGCGTCCCCGGCATCGCCCACTTCGGCCACACCGGCACCGTCGCCTGGGCCATCACCAACGCCATGGCCGACTACCAGGACCTCTACCGCGAACGGCTCCGCCGCACCGGCGCCGGCGTCGAGGCCCTCGGCCCGGACGGCCACTGGCACCGCGCCCACAGCCACCGCGAGACCATCCACGTCGCGGGCGAGCCCCCGCTTTGCGTCGAGGTCGTCGAAACCGCCAGGGGGCCGGTGATCGCGGGCGGCGGCCCGGAGAACCTGGAGACCCCCGCCGACGGCGAGGCCGAGGCGCTCGCCCTGCGCTGTCCGCCCCGCGTCACGGAGGACCTCGGCTTCAGCGCCATCCTCCCGCTCCTGCGCGCCACCACGGTCGCCGACGTCGACCGGGCCCTGGACGCCTGGGCCGAACCGGTGAACGTCGTACAGGCCGCCGACACCCAGGGCGGCACCCTGCACCGCGTCGCCGGCCGCGTCCCCGTGCGCGCACGGGCCAACCGCCTCCACCCGGTCCCCGCCTGGCGGCCCGGCCACGACTGGCACGGCTGGCACGAGACGCCGTACGCGCCCCTCACCGACGGCATCGCGGTGATGGCCAACCAGCGCGGCCTCGCGGGCCCCCTCGGCGTCGAGTTCGCCCCGCCGCACCGCGCCGCCCGCATCCGCGCCCTCCTCGACGCCCGCCGCACCTGGACGGCCGAGGACATGCCGGCGATCCACACCGACACCCACCTGGCCTCCGCCGCCCCCCTCCTCGACCACCTCGCGGCGCTGGACGGCCTCACCCCCGACGCGGCCCGCCTGCGCGAGCGCCTGCTCGCCTAGGACCGCCGCATGGACGCCGGCAGCACCGACGCGGCGGCCTACGCGGCGCTGCGCGGCACGGTCGTCCGCCGCCTCGCCGCGCACCCGGTGTTCGCCCCGCTCACCGAGCCCCCGGCCCACCCGGAGGTGCTGCGACCGTGGCTGGCGCTCGTACCCCGCATCGGGTACGCCCTGGAGCACCTCCTGCGCGCCGAGGAGCTCTACGGCATCGACCGCCCCGCCCTGGTCCGCGCGGCCCTGGAGGAGGCGGCCGCCGCGCCGCCCGCCGGCACCTGGTCGCAGGCACACCGCCTGGCCGCCTGGCGGGCGCTGCCGGGGGAGCCGTACGACCCGCCCGGCCTGGCCGGCGACCACGACTGCGTGCTGTGCACCTCGGCCGTACCCGGCCTCACCGACCACGCCGCGCGCGGCCCGGCCGCCCGCTACGTCTGGGACCTGGCCGACCGGGACAACAGCCGCTGGGTGGTCCCCTTCGGCGCCGACGGCGTCCCGGGCGGCGCCCACCACCACGACCAACTCCCCCTGTGGCTCCGGGGAGAACTGGCCCCCGTCGTCACCGACTGGACCCTGCTCACCCGCGAGCGCACCGAGGAGACCCATGACCACTGACCGGGCCGGCCTGCACGAACAGCACGTCGACGGCTTCGGCACCGTCCGCATCCGCCCCCTCGAACCCGCCGCCGACGCGGACGTGGTCCACGCCTGGGTGAGCGGGGAACGCGCATCCTTCTGGGGCATGAACGGCCTCACCAGGAACCAAGTCGCAGAGATCTACGCCCACATGGCCGGCCTCGGCACCCACCACGCCCACCTGGTCACCAAGGACGGCGCACCGGCGGCCCTGTTCCAGACGTACGAGCCGGCCGCCGACCGGGTGGGCGAGTGCTACGACGTACGCCCCGGCGACCTCGGCGTCCACGTCCTCCTCGCCCCCGCCGGCGCCGCCGGCCCACGGCCCGGCTGGACGGCCGCGCTGCTGACGGTGATGACGGCCTACGCGCTGACGGTCCTGGACCGGCACAGGCTCGTGGCCGACCCGGACGTGCGCAACACCAGGGCCATCGCCCGCTTCGTACGCCAGGGCTTCGTGCCCGGACCGGTGGTCGACCTCCCCGAGGTGGACGTCCCCGATGTCTTCCTGCCGAAGAAGCGCGCCCAACTCGCCTTCCTGGAACGGCGGGTAGCCTTCCCCGGGTGACGATGGCGCCGGACGAGCTGATCGCCCACTACGGACTCGAACCGATCCCCCGCGAGGGCGGCCTGTTCCGGCAGACCTGGGCGGGACCGGAGCGGCCGGACGGCCGGCCCGACGGCGCCGCCATCGTCGCGCTGCTCACGGCCGACGACTACTGCGCCCTGCACCGCCTCCCCCACGCCGAGGTCTGGCACTTCTACCTCGGCGACCCGCTGCGCCTGCTGCTCCTCGCCCCCGACGGCACCACCCGCACCGCCGTCCTCGGCCCCGGCCTGCGCTCCGGCCAGCACGTCCAGTTCACCGTGCCGGCCCGCACCTGGATGGGCGCACGGGTGGCGCCGGGCGGCGCGTGGACGCTCTTCGGCTGCACGACGGCCCCCGGATTCACCTACGCGGACTACGAACACGGGAACGTGACCGACCTGACGGCGCGTTACCCGGGCGAGGCCGGGCGGATCAGGGAACTCTGCCGCCCATGAGGCTGCTCGACGGACAGACCGCCCTGGTGACCGGCGCGGGCGGCGGCATCGGCCGCGCCATCGCCCTGGGGTTCGCCCGGCAGGGCGCGGCGGTGGCCCTGCACTGCCGTACGGCGGTCGCGGCGGCCACCGAAGTCGCCGGGCGCATCCGGGACTCGGGCGGCGAGGCGGTGGTGCTCCGCGCGGACCTGACGGACGAGGACGCCTGCCACCGGCTGGTCCGCGAGACCAGCGACTGGTCGGGGGGCCGCCTCACCGCCGTCGTCAACAACGCGGCCGTCCAGCCGGTCCAGCCGCTGCCCGGCATGACGGCGGCCGAGTGGCGCACGGTCGTCGACACCGACCTCACCGGCGTCTTCGCCTGTACCCAGGCCGCCGCCGCGCATCTGCGGGCGCACGGCGGCGGCACCATCACCCACATCGCCTCCATCGAGGCCGCCCACCCCGCCCCCGGCCACGCCCACTACTGCGCGGCGAAGGCGGCGGTGGTCATGCACGCCCGCGCGGCCGCCCTGGAGTACGGCCCGGCCGGCATCCGCGTCAACACGGTCTCGCCCGGCCTCGTCGACCGCGAGGGACTGGCCCAGGACTGGCCGGGCGGGGTGCGCCGCTGGCTCGCCGCCGCCCCCACCGGCCGCCTGGGCCGCCCCGAGGACGTGGCCGACGCCTGCGTGTTCCTGGCCTCCCCCCTCGCCTCCTGGATCAGCGGCCACGACCTGGTCGTGGACGGCGGCGTCTCGGCGCGGCCGACGTGGTGAGTGCGGGTGAGGGCGAGGGGAGCGGCGGCCGGCCGGTCCGGTGAGCGCGGCGGGCCTTCCGTGCGTACCTGTACGGAGGCGGACGGGGACGGAGGGGCGCGGTGGGCGAGGGACATCGACGGCTGCGACGGCTGACGCTGCTGTGCGCGGGGCTGTTTCTGCTGCTCCTCGGCACGGCGGCGCCCGCGTCGGCCCACGCGACGCTGCGCGCGAGCGACCCCGCCGACGGGACCGTCCTCAGGGCGGCCCCCCGGCACGTGACCCTCGCCTTCTCCGAGTCGGTCGGCCTGCTCACCGACTCCTTCCGCGTCTACGACCCCGGCAACCACCGTGTCCGCACGGGTCCCGCCGGCCACGCCCCCGGCCGCTCCGACACCGCGCGCGTCTCCCTCCCCGCCGGGCTCGCCACCGGCACCTACACGGTGGCCTGGCGGGTCGTGTCGGCCGACAGCCACCCGGTGTCCGGCGCCCTCACCTTCTCGGTCGGCAAGCGCACGGCGACCACCGCCGCCACGGCCCAGGACCCCACCGAGAACCCCGCCACGACGGCCCTGTACAACATCGCGCGCTACCTGGCGTACCTCTCCCTGGCCGGCCTCCTGGGCACGGCGGCGTTCGTGGCGTACTGCCGCCCGCCGACGACGACCCAGCTGCGCACCCCCGCCCTGACCGCCGCCTGGACCCTCATCGCCTCGACGGCCGCCCTGTTCCTGCTGAGGGTGCCGTACGAGGAGGGCGCCTCCCCGCGGGCCGCCCTCTCCCTCTCCGCCCTCGCCCACACGACGGCGACCCGCCCGGGCGCGCTCCTCCTCGCCCGGCTGGCCCTGCTGCTCCTGGCCGGAGCCGGCGCGGCGCTCCTGCGGGCCCGCCGCCGAAGGCTGCCCCGCCGCGAGACGCTCGCCCTGGCCGCCGCGCTGTCCGTCCCCCTCGCCCTGACCTGGTCCGCCGCCGAGCACGCCGCGGCCGGCATCCAGGTCCCGGTGGCGATCACCGCGGCGACCCTGCACCTGCTGGCCATGGCGGCCTGGCTGGGCGGCCTGGCCGCGCTGCTGCGGACCCTGAACCGCGCGCCGGCCGTCCCGGCCTCGGTCCCGGCCCGCTTCTCCCGGCTGGCCCTCACCGCGGTGACCGTCCTGGTGCTGACCGGCGTCTACCAGTCCTGGCGGGGCCTCGGCTCCTGGCAGGCCCTGACGGACACGACGTACGGCCGCACCCTGCTGGCCAAGCTGGCGGCGGTCGCCGCCCTGCTGCTGGCGGCGGCCTGCTCCCGTACCTGGACCGCCCGTCTGGCCCAGCAGTCCCTGACCCGGGCGACCGCGCCCGCCCGCGTCCCCGCGACGGTCGGCGGCCCCCCGTCCCCGGCCCGGCAGGACGCACCGGAACCGCCCCCCGCGCGGCCGGACGGCCCCGGACCGCCCGCCGCCGCCGTCGTCCAGCTACGGCGCTCCGTACTGGCCGAGGCGGCCGTGGCCGTCGTGGTCCTGCTTCTGACGACGCTGCTGACCAGCACCGTCCCGGGCCGTGCGGCGGACACCGCCGGCGCGGCCGTGACCACCGGCATCCCCACCGCCTCGGTCACCACCATCCCCTTCGACGTGGGCACCCCCGGCGGCCGGGGCAAGGTCCAGATCACCCTGGACCCGGGCCGGGTCGGCCGGAACTCCGTCCAGGCGGTCGTCTACGGCCCCGACGGCGGACTGGCCACGGTCCCCGAACTCCGCATCGCCCTGACCCTCCCCGCCCAGCGGATCGGCCCCCTGGACACCAGGGTCACCGACCGCGGCGGCTACTGGGCCGCCGACTCCCTCGACCTCCCCCTTCCGGGGACGTGGACGCTGAAGGCGACGGTCCGGGTGTCCGAGGTGGACCAGGTGACGGTGTCGCGGGCGCTGCGGGTGGAACGGTGACGGCACGCGCCGCCCGCGGTCCGCTCACAACTCGCCCTCGTCGAACTGCTCGAAGAGGAAGTCGACCGGAATGTGCCCGGGTGCGGCGACGGCGCCGTCGAGGAGAGCCTGCTCCGCCCAGATGACCTTGCCGCGGGTCGTGTACCGGGTGCCCCACCGCTGGGCGAACTGGGCCACCAGGAACAGTCCTCGCCCGCCCTCGTCCGTGGTCGCCGCCCGCCGCAGGCGCGGCGACGTGCTGCTGCCGTCCGACACCTCGCAGACGAGGCTGCGCCCGTGCAGCAGCCGCAGGGTGACCGGCGGCGAGCCGTACCGGATCGCGTTCGTGACCAGCTCGCTGACGATCAGTTCGGTGGCGAACGCCGTGTCCCCGAGCCCCCACTCCAGCAGCGTCTCCCGGCAGCGCGCCCGCACCGAGGGGACCAGCGCCGGATCCGACGGCACCTCCCACTCGGCCACGCGCGAGGACGGGAACCGCCGGGTCCGCGCGGTGAGCAGCGCGATGTCGTCGGTGCAGTGGTCCGGTTTCAGGGCGTCGATCACCGCCTGGCACGTCTCCTCCGGGGTGCGGTCCCCGGATCCGTCCAGCGCCCTGCGCAGCCGTTCCAGCCCGACGTCGATGTCGCGGGAACGGTCCTCCACCAGGCCGTCGGTGTACAGCACCAGCTGGGAACCCTCCGGCAGGGTCAGCTCGACCGTCTCGAAGGGGTAGCCGCCCAGGCCGAGCGGCGCCGAGGCCGGCACGCCCGGACAGGTGACCGTTCCGTCCGGACGCACCAGTACGGGTTCCGGGTGGCCCGCGCGGGCCATCGTGCAGGTCCCCGTCACCGAGTCGTAGACCGCGTACAGACAGGTCGCCCCGGTCACCCCTTCCCCCTCGTGGCCTTCCGCGGCCTCGCCCGTGTTCTCCTCGTCGTCCATGCGGGCGACCAGGTCGTCCAGGTTCCCGAGCACCTCGTCGACGGGCAGGTCCAGGGTGGAGAAGTTGTGCACCGCCGTTCGCAGCCGGCCCATCGTCGCCGCCGCGTGCAGCCCGTGGCCGACGACATCGCCCATCACCAGTGCCACGCGCGCGCCCGGAAGCGGGATGACGTCGAACCAGTCCCCGCCCACCCCCGCCTCCGCGGGCAGATACCGCCAGGCCACCTCCAGCGCGTCCTGCTCCGGCTGGGCCCGCGGCAGCAGGCTGCGCTGCAGCGTCACCGCCATCGCGTGCTCCCGGGCGTACCGCCTGGCGTTGTCGATGGCCACCGCCGCCCGCGCGGCCAGCTCCTCCGCGAAGGAGAGGTCTTCCGGCTCGAACACCGGGGAGTCCTCGGTCCGGTAGAAGTTCACCACGCCCAGCGGCACGCCCCGCGCCCGCAGCGGGACGGTCACCAGGGACCGCAGCCCGCGCTCCAGGGCCGCCCGGGCGCGCTCGGGATCCTGTTCCCGCCAGCCGTGGGCCTCTCTCAGATCCGGCTCCAGCAGGCCACGTCCCTCCTGGAGCGTGCGCATCTGCGGGGCGCGGGGCGAGAACGCGATGACCTCGCCCAGCTCGTACGCCGGCATGACCGACGGTCCGCCGCCGATCGCCGCCCGGCGCAGATGCCGCCAGCCCTCCGCCGTCGGCTCCCACCCGCGCAGCACCGCGTCCAGCAGGTCGACCGTCACGAGGTCGGCGAACCGCGGCGCCGTCACGTCGGCCAGCTCCTGGGCCGTGCGCTCGACGTCCAGCCGCGTCCCGATCCCCACGCCGGCCTCGTACAGCAGTTTCAGCCGCTCCCGCGCGACCTCGGCCCGCCCGGTGACGGCCGCCAGCTCCGTGGTGTCCCGCAGGGTCACCACGCTGCCCTGCCGGTCGCCCTGCGGGAACGTGCGCCGCTTGTTCACCGCCACCCACCGGTCTCCCGCGAGGTGCACCTCGTCGGTGACGACCTCCGGCGACGTCAGCAGGCGCGTGATCGGCTCCGGCAGGTCCAGCTCCCGCACCGGCCGCCCCCGCACGTCCGACGGCAGCCCGAGCAGCCGCGTCGCCTCGTCGTTGGCCAGCACCAGCCGTTCGTCGGCGCCGATGATCAGCACCCCTTCCCGCACCGCGTGCAGGACCGCCTCGTGGTGTTCGTACAGCTCCGCCAGCTCCGTGGGGGCCAGGCCGTGCGTCTGCCGCCGCAGCCGCCGGGACACCAGCGTCGTCCCGGTCACGGCCAGCGCGAGCGCGACGGCACCGCTGGCGAGGATGATCGGCAGCTGGGGGAGCCACAGTTCCGCCACGTTCTTGACCGTGATGCCGGCGGAGACGAGGCCGACGACCTTGCCGTGCGCGTCGGTCACCGGGACCACCGCCTGCACGTCCGTCCCCTTGCCCGCGGGCAGCGGGGGACCGCCGGCCTGCTCGACGACGGTGTGGCCCCGCAGCGCCGGTCCGATGGTGCCGACGAACTTCTTCCCGATTTCGCTCGGATAGGGGTACGTGTAGCGGATTCCGTGCGTGTCCATGGCGACGATGAAGTCCAGGCCCGCGTGTTTGCGCGCCGCCTCGGCCCGCGGCTGGAGCACCGCCGTCGGGTCCGGGCTCTGCATGGCGGCGGCCACGCCGGGGGCGTTCGCGAAGGAGTGGGCCGCTACGACCGACTCCCGCTGTCCCTGCTGCAGCGCGTCGTTCGACGCCTGGAGCACCATGGCCGCCACCCCGACCGCGATCAGCAGCACCACGATGACGACCTGGAGAAGGAACACCTGACCGGCCGCGCTGCGCAGGTCCAGCAGGGAAGCGCTGCGCCGCGGGCGTCCGGCGGGTGGATGACCCTCCGGGCTCCTGGAGCGCCCGGAAAATACTCCCATACACCCTTCATAACACCCTGTGCGGACCCGAACCGGGTCTTTCGCCTCGATGCCGCCCGCCCGGTGCTCCGGAGGCGTCTCGGGTGGCGGATCACGGTCCGCGAGGCGAGGGTGACTTTCGGGAAGCACCACAGAAAGAGCGAGAGATGCCCGAAGTCACCACTCCGTACGCGACCGGCACCCCGTGCTGGGTCGATCTGATGACGCAGGACCAGCAGGCCGCGCTCGACTTCTACCGCGACCTGCTCGGCTGGCAGGGCGAGCCCGGACCGGCCGAGTTCGGCGGGTACGCGGTCTGCCGGCTGACCGGCAAGGCCGTGGCCGGCATCGGCCCGGCGATGGCCCCCGAGGGTATGCCGGAACCGCCGACCGTCTGGAACAGCTACCTCGCCAGCACCGACGCGCAGGCCACCCAGGACCAGATCGTCTCCGCGGGCGGCACCCTGCTCGTCCCCGTGGTGGAGGTGGGCAACCTCGGCCGGATGCTCATCGCCTCCGACCCGCAGGGCGCGGTGTTCGGCGTCTGGCAGCCCGGCGAGTTCTTCGGCGTCCAGGTCGTCAACCAGGCCGGCGCGCTGACCTGGAACGAGCTGCACACAACCGATGTGCCCGCCGCCACCGCCTTCTACGGCGAGGCGTTCGGCATCGAGATCGAGCCGCTGGAGGGCGCGGACGCGTACTGGGAGCTGCGGGTCGGCGGCCGGGCGGTCGGCGGCGTCACGCTGCTCGCCAACGACCCGCCGGGCACCCCGCCGCACTGGCTGACGTACTTCGCGGTCGACGACGTCGACTCCACCGTCGACGCCCTGGTCAAGCGCAACGGCACCGTCCTCGCGCCGCCCTTCGACATGATGGCCGGCCGGATGACGGTGGTCGCCGACCCCCAGGGCGCCCCGTTCGCGATGATCAAACCGAACCCGATGTAGAAATTCCCGGAACCGGGAGCCGGGGGCGACCCGGACGCGCGCGCGGACTCGCGTGTGACCGGCGTCATACGGCGGAAACCCCGGAAACCCGGAAACCGCGCGGACATACGCCAGAGGGACGGCCCGGGGTACGTCTCAACGTGCCCGACGGGTCGGCACAGTCCCTGCGCCTCTCCCGGCCACGCTCGCGCGGGAGCGCCCCGCGGCGCGTGGCTGCGGGGCGCTTTGTGGGGTTTAGTCGATGGTGTACCCGTCGTACGTACCGCCCCAGCATTTGACGGTGTTGTGCAGATAGGGCTCTCCGCCGCCCGCCCTGCACTTAGCAGCGGTGGTGTAGTTGAAGTGAGGGGTGGGGCTGGGTTGGGCGGTGGCGGTGGCGGCGCCTGTGAGGCCGAGCCCGGCGAGGGCTGCCGTGGCGATGACGGCGGTGAGGATTCGTCGACTGCGCATTTGGTTCCCCTTTCACGGATTGCCTCGGTTGGGCCACTAGCCAGCTTGATCCTCGCCCATGTGGGTGGCACGTCATGTTGCGCCATTCGGGTGACAGTGCCCGCGCCCGCCCGGAGGAGCGAAGCGACGACGGGTGCTTGATGAGGTAAAGAGGCCTGCAACGGCTCTAGCCACGCCGCCGCGACCGTGCGGAGCCTGGGGGAGCGGCGCGGATGCGCGCCCGCTACATGCATGTGACGGGAGTCATGCTCCGGAAAGTCGCTCAGCAAGTGGGAGACGCGCTCTGGGCGCTGCCTGGCACCGAAGAAAAATCCGACTGAGACGGAAACTGAGACGGACAACGTCGAAGGGCCCCACTGCGAACAGTGGAGCCCTTCGACATCGTGCCCGGTGAGGCACTGGCGGAGGATACGAGATTCGAACTCGTGAGGGGTTGCCCCCAACACGCTTTCCAAGCGTGCGCCCTAGGCCTCTAGGCGAATCCTCCGCCGGAAACATTACATGACCGAGGGGAGTGCTCGCGAACCCGTTCCCGCAGGCCCGGATCCGTTACTGCCCCGAGGCCCGGATCGGGTACTGTGGGCGCAGCCCCTCACGCGGCGCTATCTGACTGAACTCCCCCAGGGCCGGAAGGCAGCAAGGGTAGGTCGGCTCTGGCGGGTGCGTGGGGGGCGTTCGCGTTCCCGGGCGTCCGCGGGCGGGACCGGTTGTCGGTGGGCGCCTATAACCTCGTAAGCGTGTCGTCTCTCGCGCTGTACCGCCGCTATCGCCCGGAGACCTTTGCCGAGGTCATCGGGCAGGAGCATGTCACCGACCCGCTGCAGCAGGCGCTGCGGAACAACCGGGTCAATCACGCGTACCTGTTCAGCGGGCCGCGCGGCTGCGGCAAGACGACCAGCGCCCGCATCCTCGCCCGTTGCCTGAACTGTGAGCAGGGTCCCACCCCGACGCCGTGCGGCGAGTGCCAGTCCTGTCAGGACCTGGCGCGCAACGGTCCGGGCTCGATCGACGTCATCGAGATCGACGCGGCCTCCCACGGCGGTGTGGACGACGCCCGTGAGCTGCGCGAGAAGGCCTTCTTCGGGCCCGCGAGCAGCCGCTACAAGATCTACATCATCGACGAGGCCCACATGGTCACGTCGGCCGGCTTCAACGCGCTGCTGAAGGTCGTCGAGGAGCCGCCGGAGCACCTCAAGTTCATCTTCGCGACGACCGAGCCCGAGAAGGTCATCGGCACCATCCGGTCCAGGACCCATCACTACCCCTTCCGACTCGTGCCGCCCGGCACCCTGCGGGACTACCTCGCCGAGGTCTGCGGGCGGGAGGACATCCCCGTCGAGGAGGGCGTGCTGCCCCTCGTCGTGCGCGCCGGCGCGGGCTCCGTGCGTGACTCCATGTCCGTCATGGACCAGCTGCTCGCCGGCGCCCGGGCGGAGGGTGTGACGTATGCCATGGCCACCTCCCTCCTCGGTTACACCGACGGCTCCCTCCTCGACTCGGTGGTCGAGGCCTTCGCCACCGGTGACGGCGCGGCCGCCTTCGAGGTGATCGACCGCGTCATCGAGGGCGGCAACGACCCCCGCCGCTTCGTCGCCGACCTGCTGGAGCGGCTGCGGGACCTGGTGATCCTCGCCGCCGTCCCGGACGCCGTCGACAAGGGCCTGATCGACGCCCCGGCCGACGTCCTGGAGCGCATGCAGGCCCAGGCCTCCACCTTCGGCGCGGCCGAGCTGAGCCGTGCCGCCGACCTGGTGAACGAGGGCCTGACCGAGATGCGCGGCGCCAACTCGCCCCGCCTCCAGCTGGAACTCATCTGCGCGCGCGTGCTGCTCCCGGCCGCCTACGGCGACGAGCGCTCCGTCATGGCCCGCCTCGACCGCCTCGAGCGGGGCGTCGGTGGCCTCGAAGGCGCTGTACATCCACCCGGACGAATGCGTGGACTGCGGGGCCTGTGAGCCGGTCTGCCCGGTCGAGGCGATCTTCTACGAGGAGGACGTGCC
>NZ_JBSGDB010000225.1:0-13709 GCF_053602155.1 Streptomyces sp. NPDC004561 | reverse complement strand
CAGCCCACCCCCCTCGGTCCTTGTCGTCAACGGATTACTCGGGCCACCGACAACGCAGCGAACTTTGGCGCTGCGCGCCTCCGGCACGAGGAGGCGTTTCCCTCCCCGGCTGAAGCCGGGGATACCCACGCAAGACCAACGGATGGCCAGCGGGAAGCCGGTCGCATCGATCTGCCACGGCCCGTGGACCTTGGCGGAAGCCGACGCCGTGCGCGGCCGCCGCCTGACGTCCTGGCCCAGCATCCGCACCGACCTGCGCAACGCCGGCGCGGAGGTCGTCGCCGACCAGGAGGTGGTCGTCGACGGGCAGCTGGTCACCATCCGCGGCCCGGCCGACCTGCCTGCCTGCCTTCTGCGCCGCCGTCGTGGAGCAGTTCGCCCGGGCGCACCACCCCATGCCTGGCTGACCCGGCGGCCTGGTCGCAGGCGGTGGGAGCAGGCGGTGCACGGTGGAGGTGGGCCCGCTGGGCCCGCTCTCCACCCCGCGGGCCGGTCAGCCGGGGCGCTCGCCTCCCGTACGGCCGCCGGTCCGTAGCGTCGCGCAGCCGCGTCGAATGTCGCCATGCCCAGGGACAGGATCGCCGCGGTGCGCCGTACCAGCCTGGAGAGGAGGAAGGAGTCCTGCGTCCCGGGTAGGAACCGGGACGACACCGCCAGGCGCAGATGGCCCCGGGAGAATATCCGGCGTGGTACGGCCCGAGGGCAGCGACCTGCACAGGGCAGGACCGAGGATCTCGCGCTCGTCCGCGCTGTCGAAGGTGTGTGGCACAGTGCCATCAGCCCGTGAGGTGCGCCCCGAGCGGGGCGGCCGTTCGGGTGGGGCCGTGCCGCTGCTCGTCCACGGGCACGGTGGTGTCCCGGGGGCCGCCCGCCTTTTGAGCGTCGAAGCGGGGAGTAAGTCCCCTGTGTCGGAAGATTCGTGAGCCCCGCTACCTCATGCCGGGCCGAACCCTGAGGTACCCCGCCGCGAACTCGCCGTCCCGCCTCCTGTCCTCGCAGACCGACCGGCGGTGCCACTTTTCGACCCGCTGGGCGCAGGCGGGGTGACCGGGCGAACAGCCACTGTGGGGCCTGTCGGGACCGCTCGGCGGTCCGTCGGCGGAAGGAGTGGCCATGACCGAGCAGGCCCGCAGGGCCGTTGCCTCGTACTCGACGTACCAGGAAGCCGAACGTGCCGTCGATCATCTCGCCGACCAGGGCTTTCCCGTTCAGAAGGTGGCGATCATCGGTCGGGACATACGTCTTGTCGAACAGGTGGTCGGTCGAATGGGGTACGGCGAGGCCGCCCTCCACGGCGCAGCCACCGGAGCGCTGCCCGGCGTACTCGTCGGCTGGATCTTCGGGCTGCTGAACTGGCTGAATCCGGTCGTCTCCGGTCTGCTCCTCGCGCTGTACGGGCTGATCTTCGGAGCGGTCGTCGGTGCGCTGCTCGGCGTGCTGTTGCACGCGGCCCAGGGCGGCCGCCGGGACTTCGCCTCGGTGCGCTCGATGGAGCCCAGCCGGTACGACGTCGTGGTGGACGAGGACGTCGCCGATGAGGCCGTCCGGCTGGTCGCCGGGCTGGACAGCAGGGCCGGCGCGAACACGGAGAGCGCCTCCTCCAGGGGCCGGCGCCCGCGCAGCGACCCCGCCCCCAGCTGAACGTGTTTCGAAGCCGGGCGGACAGGGCCCGGAGGATGAACGGTCGCCGACGGACGTCGACCGCCGCGGAAGGAGTTCCTCATGGCCAAGGCAGTGGGCATCGACCTGGGCACCACCAACTCGGTGATCGCCGTGTGGGAGGGCGGCGAGCCGTCCGTCGTGCCCAACAGCGAGGGCAACCGCACGACACCGTCCGTGGTGGCCTTCACCGACACCGGGGAACGCCTGGTGGGCCAGCTGGCCCGGCGCCAGGCGATCCTCAACCCCAAGGGCACCATCTACTCGGCCAAGCGGTTCATCGGCCGGCACTTCGACGAGATCCCCGACGAGGCCAAGGCCGTCGCCTACGACGTCGTCCCGGGAGACAACGGCGAGGCCCGCTTCAAGGTGCGTGACAAGCTGTACGCGCCTGAGGAGATCAGCGCCCTGGTGCTGCGCAAACTCGCCGACGACGCCTCCAAGCAGCTGGGGGAACGGGTCACGGAGGCGGTCATCACGGTGCCCGCCTACTTCAACGACGCCCAGCGCACCGCGACCCGTGATGCCGGACGGATCGCGGGACTGGAAGTGCTGCGGATCATCAACGAGCCGACGGCGGCCGCCCTCGCGTACGGCATGGACAAGAAACAGCACGAGACCGTCCTCGTCTTCGACCTGGGCGGCGGCACCTTCGACGTGAGCATCCTCGATGTCGGCGACGGCGTGGTGGAGGTGCGTTCCACGGCGGGTGACAGCCATCTGGGCGGCGACGACTTCGACCGGCGTCTGGTCGACTACCTCGCGGACGACTTCCAGAAGGAGAACGGCATCGACCTGCGCAAGGATCCGCAGGCGCTGCAACGTCTGTTCGAGGCGGCGGAGAAGGCCAAGACCGAGCTCAGCTCCGTCACCCAGACCCAGGTCAGCCTGCCGTTCATCACCGCCGACGCCTCCGGGCCCAAGCATCTCACCGACTCGATCATGCGGTCCACGTTCGAGCAGATCACCGGCGACCTGGTGGAGCGTTGCCTCGGTCCGGTCCAGCAGGCCATGGCCGATGCCAAGGTCGGCGAGAGCGACATCGACGAGGTCATCCTCGTCGGCGGTTCCACCCGCATCCCCGCCGTCCAGGCACTGGTGCGCCGGCTGACCGGCGGCAAGGAACCCAACATGAGCGTGAACCCCGATGAGGTCGTGGCCCTGGGCGCCGCGATCCAGGCCGGGGTGCTCAAGGGCGAGGTCAAGGACGTCCTGCTGCTCGACGTCACCCCCCTGTCGCTGGGCGTGGAGACGCGCGGCGGAGTGATGACGAAGATCATCGAACGGAACACCACCATCCCGGTGCGCCGCAGCGAGACCTTCTCCACCGCCGAGGACAACCAGCCGGCCGTCGACATCGTCGTCCTCCAGGGCGAGCGGGAGCGGGCCGCCGACAACCGGGTCCTCGGCCGGTTCCAGCTCACCGACATCCGGCCGGCGCCGCGGGGCGAACCGCAGATCGAGGTCACCTTCGACATCGACGCCAACGGCATCCTCAATGTCAGCGCGCGCGACAAGGACACCGGCAAGGAACAGGGCATCACCATCAGCGAGAGTTCCAACCTGGACCGGAGCGAGGTCGAACGCATGGTCCAGGAGGCCGAAAGCAACCGGGGCCAGGACCAGGCACTCCGCGAGGCCGTCGACGCCCGCAACGAACTCGACGCGATCGCCTACCAGGTCGAAAAGCGTCTGAACGAACTGGCCGACGCCGCGCCCGCGCACGAAAAGGCGCGAGCCGAGATGCTGGTGGCAGAGGCCCGCGACGCGGTCAAGAACGAGGCCGGAGTGGACAAGGTCAGGCCGCTGATCTCCGAACTCCAGCAGGTCTACGCCGGGCTCGCCGCCCACCAAGCCGAAGCCGCGGCGGCGAGTGGTCCGTCGGACACCACCGGGCCGGACGGCTCCGGGCAGGGCGGTGCCGGCGCCGACGAAGACGTGATCGACGCCGAGTTCGACAAGGGCTGAGGTACCCGCCATGCCGATCCCTCCCCAGGACCGATCGTCCGACCTACCGCCCGAAGGCGCCACACAACCGCCGCAGGGCCACCTGCCCGAGCCCGCGCCGCCGACCACGCAGGCCGAACCGGGGCCCGACGCGGCCACCGGTCCGGCCGGGGGCGAGGACGAGTACGCAGCCGCACTGAAAGAGGTCGAGGACCGCTGGCGGCGTGCTCTCGCCGATCTGGACAACCTGCGCAAGCGACACGCCAGGGAACTGGACCGGGAGCGCGCGGTCGAACGCGCCCGCACGGCCGCGGCCTTCCTTCCCGTCATCGACAACCTCGAACTGGCCCTGAACCACGCGGGCTCCGACCCCGGGGCGATCGTCGAGGGGGTTCGCGCCGTGCGCGACCAGGCCGTGTCCACCCTTGAACGCCTTGGTTACGAGCGTCACGCCGAGACCGGCGTCCCGTTCGACCCCTCCCGGCACGAGGTCGTCGGCGTGGTCCAGGACCCCGACGCCGAACCCAACACCGTGGCGCAGGTGCTGCGCCCCGGCTACGGCGAGGCCGAGCGGCAGCTGAGGCCGGCCGCCGTGACCGTCGCCAAGCGGGAGTGAGCGGCCATGGCACGCGACTTCTACGAAGTCCTCGGGGTCCCGCGAGACGCCGACAAGGACGAGATCCAGCAGGCGTATCGCAAGCTGGCCCGCAGGTACCACCCAGACGTCAACAAGGACCCCACGGCGGAGGAGCGGTTCAAGGAGATCAATGAGGCCTTCAGCGTCCTGTCCGACCCCGACCAGCGGGCCCGTTACGACCGCTTCGGCGAGGACTTCCGGAAGGTTCCCGAGGACTGGGAGGAGCGGGTCGGTGCCGGCGCGGGACCCGGCGGCGGCTTCCGCTGGTCCACCGGGGGCGGCCCCCGGGTCCGGTACGCCACCAGCGGCTTCGGCGCGGAGGGCGTCGACGTCGACGACCTGTTCGGCTCGTTCTTCGGGGGCGCCGGACGGGTGCGTGTCCCCGGAGCCGACCAGGAGGCCGAACTGCCGCTCACCGTCGAGGAGGCCTACCGGGGAGGCCGTCGCACCGTCACGCTCGCCGATCCCACAGGGCAGCCGCGGCGGTACGAGGTCGACGTGCCACCGGGTACCACCGACGGGCAGCGTATCCGGCTGGCGGGCGAGGGCGGCCGGGGCAACGGTGACGCCCCTGCGGGGGACCTGTACCTGCGGGTGCGGATCCAGCCGCACCCCCAGTTCCGCCTCGACGGCCGGGACGTGTATGTGCAGCTTCCGGTCACACCCTGGGAGGCCGCGCTGGGTGCGACGGTTCCGGTGCCCACGCCGAGCGGGGAGACGGCAAAGGTCACGGTGCCCGCGGGCTCGTCCAGCGGCCGGCGGCTGCGGCTACGCGGTGAGGGCATGCCGAACCCGCGCGGCACGAACGGCAACCTCTACGCCGAGCTCCGGATCATGGTGCCGTCCAGGCTCAGCGACCGGGAGCGCGCACTCTTCGAGGAGCTCGCCGCCGTCTCCTCGTTCGACCCCAGGAGGACACGATGAGTGACCCACGCGCCGAGGCGCGCCAGGCGTCTCGGCTGACGGCTCCCGCGCCGGCACGCGTCCGGTACGCGATCGTGCCGGTGCCCAGGCTCTCTCTGCAGACCGTGGCCCGCCGCTCCGGGGTCCACCCCGACCTCATACGCCGGTTCGTCGCTCTGGGCCTGGTCGAGGCCGAGCGCGACGCCTCCGGAGGGCTGGTGTTCGAACCCACGGCACCGGCCGCCCTCGCCCGCGTCCAGCGGCTGCGCACCGGGCTGTGCCTCAACTACGCATCCATCGGCCTGGTGCTCGACCTGCTGGACCGCATCAGCATGCTCGAAGCCGCCCTGCGCCGCGCCGGTACGAGGAGTGAAACACCCCCATGGACATGAACCGTCTCACCCAGAAGTCCCAGGAAGCCCTCCAGGAGGCCCAGAGCGCGGCCGTCGGCATGGGGCAGACCGAGGTCGACGGGGAACACCTGCTGCTCGCGCTTCTCGATCAGGAGGACGGTCTGATCCCACGGTTGCTGCAACAGGCCGGCACCGAGCCGAAGGAGCTGCGCGCGGCCGTGCGCGAGGAACTCTCCCGCCGCCCGAAGGTCACCGGTCCCGGCGCGGCACCCGGCCAAGTCTTCGTCACTCAGCGCCTGTCCCGCCTGCTCGATGCCGCCGAGCGGGAGGCCAAACGCCTCAAGGACGAGTACGTGTCGGTGGAGCACCTCCTGCTCGCCCTGGCCGAGGAGGGCTCGGCGACCGCCGCCGGACGCCTGCTCAAGGAGCACGGCGTGACCCGGGATTCGTTCCTGAGCGCGCTCACCCAGGTCCGCGGCAACCAGCGGGTCACCTCCGCCAACCCTGAAGTGGCCTATGAGGCTCTGGAGAAGTACGGCCGCGACCTGGTCCTCGAGGCTCGGTCCGGGCGGCTGGACCCGGTCATCGGCCGTGATACGGAGATCCGCCGCGTCACCCAGATCCTCAGCCGCAAGACCAAGAACAACCCCGTCCTCATCGGCGATCCCGGCGTCGGCAAGACCGCCATCGTCGAGGGCCTGGCCCAGCGCATCGTTCGCGGCGACGTCCCCGAGGGCCTGCGCGACAAGACGGTGTTCGCTCTCGACATGGGCTCCCTGGTCGCCGGCGCCAAGTACCGCGGCGAGTTCGAGGAACGCCTCAAGGCTGTGCTGTCCGAGGTGAAGGCCGCCCAGGGACGCATCCTGCTCTTCGTCGACGAACTCCACACCGTCGTCGGCGCGGGCGCCGCCGAAGGGGCCATGGACGCGGGCAACATGCTCAAGCCGATGCTCGCCCGCGGCGAACTCCACATGATCGGCGCCACCACCCTCGACGAGTACCGCAAGCACATCGAGAAGGACGCCGCCCTCGAACGCCGCTTCCAGCAGGTGCTGGTCGACGAGCCGAGCGTGGAAGACACCATCTCCATCCTGCGCGGACTGCGCGAACGCCTCGAGGTCTTCCACGGCGTGAAGATCCAGGACACCGCACTGGTCTCCGCGGCCACCCTCAGCCACCGCTACATCACCGACCGGTTCCTGCCCGACAAGGCCATCGACCTCGTCGACGAGGCGTGCGCCCGGCTGCGTACCGAGATCGACTCGATGCCCGCCGAACTCGACGAGATCACCCGCCGCGTCACCCGCCTGGAGATCGAGGAGGCGGCCCTGTCCAAGGAGACCGACGCCGCCAGCAAAACTCGCCTGGAGGAACTGCGCAAGGAACTGGCCGACCTGCGCGGCGAGGCCGACGCCAAACACGCCCAGTGGGAGGCCGAACGGCAGGCCATCCGCCGCGTGCAGGAACTGCGCCAGGAACTGGAGCAGGTCCGCCACGAGGCGGAGGAGGCCGAACGCGCCTACGACCTCAACCGCGCCGCCGAACTCCGCTACGGCCGCCTCCAGGACCTGGAGCGCCGGCTGAAGGCCGAGGAGGAGCAACTGGCCGCCAAACAGGGGCAGAACCGGCTGCTGCGCGAGGTCGTCACCGAGGAGGAGATCGCCGAGATCGTCGCCGCCTGGACCGGCATCCCCGTCGCCCGCCTCCAGGAAGGCGAACGCGAGAAGCTGCTGCGCCTCGACGAGATCCTGCGCGAGCGCGTCATCGGCCAGGACGAGGCCGTCAAACTCGTCGCCGACGCCATCATCCGCGCCCGCTCCGGCATCCGCGACCCGCGCCGCCCCATCGGCTCCTTCATCTTCCTCGGCCCCACCGGCGTCGGGAAGACCGAGCTGGCCAAGACCCTCGCGGCGGCCCTGTTCGACTCCGAGGAGAACATGGTCCGCCTCGACATGAGTGAGTACCAGGAGCGGCACACCGTCAGCCGGCTCATGGGCGCACCACCCGGATACGTCGGCTACGAGGAAGGCGGCCAGCTCACCGAGGCCGTACGCCGCAAGCCGTACTCGGTCGTGCTGTTCGACGAGATCGAGAAAGCGCACACCGATGTCTTCAACACCCTGCTGCAGGTCCTCGACGACGGCCGCATCACCGACTCCCAGGGCCGCACCGTCGACTTCCGCAACACCGTGATCATCATGACGTCGAACATCGGCTCCGAGCACCTCCTCGACGGCGCCACCGCCGAGGGCGAGATCAAGCCGGACGCCCGCGCCCTGGTGATGGGCGAGCTGCGCGGGCACTTCCGCCCGGAGTTCCTCAACCGCGTCGACGACATCGTGCTGTTCAAGCCGCTCGGCGAGCGGCAGATCGAGCGGATCGTGGAGCTGCAGTTCGATGAGCTGCGCCGCCGACTCGCCGAACGCCGCATCACCGTCGAACTCACCGAAGCCGCCCGGGAGTTGATCGCCCACCAGGGCTACGACCCGGTGTACGGGGCCCGGCCGCTGCGCCGCTACATCTCCCACGAGGTCGAGACGATGGTCGGACGCGCCCTGCTGCGCGGTGACGTCCAGGACGGCGCGACGGTCCGCGTCGACGCCGAACATGGAGAGCTGGTAGTCACCTACGACCAGCCCCAGGACGTGAAGGGAGCGCGGGCGGCATGAGCACGACGCAGGCGACGACCGTCAGATGTCCCCACTGCGGGCGCACCAACCGGGTGCCCGTAGCCGCGGAGGGCCGCCCCAAGTGCGGCCACTGCAAGCAGCCCCTACCGTGGATGGTGGACGCGGGCGACGACGACTTCACCGAGGTCGCCGAGCGGGCCGACGTCCCCGTCGTGGTCGACCTGTGGGCCACCTGGTGCGGCCCCTGCCGCATGGTCAGCCCCGCACTGGAGAAGGTCGCCACCGATCTCGCCGGCCGAATCAAACTCGTCAAGGTCGACGTCGACAAGAACCCGCGACTGTCGCAGCGTTTCGAGGTCCAGGCCGTACCGACACTGCTGATCCTCAACCGGGGCGAGACGGTCGCCCGGCAGGCGGGGGCGGCGCCCGCCCCCGCTCTGCGCCAGTGGGTGGAACAGTCGATCACCGCCCGGAAAGGGTGATCCGGATGACCCTGCACGCAGACCCCCACCTCGCGCTTGTCCGGCCGGTCCAGCCGCTGACCCCAGAAGGGTGTCAGGAGTGTCTGATGCTCGGCTCCCCGTGGGTCCACCTGAGGCTCTGCCTGACCTGCGGGCACGTCGGCTGCTGCGACTCCTCGCCGAACAAGCACGCGCGCAAGCACGCAGCTGCCGTCGCCCATCCGATCGTGCAGTCCTTCCAGCCCGGCGAGGAATGGCGCTGGTGCTACGTTCACGAGGCGTTCGTCTGATGTCCGGCGACCAGTCGCTGCCGGGCGAAGAACCAGTGCCGGAGAAAGCGAACGACGCCGCCTTCTGGGAGACCCCGGACATCTACGGCGCGTACCCGCGCCTCACGGAGGACCAGATAGCACGTCTGGCGGAGCACGGGCAACGCCGGACCATGGCTCCGAACGACGTGCTGATCCGGGAGGGGGAGCGCTGCGAGACGTTCTTCGTCGTCCTCAGCGGTACCGTCGCCGTCGTCGAGGACCACGGCACCCCCGAGGAGCACGTGCTGCGCGTGCACGGCCCCGGTCGCTTCATCGGCGAACTCGGCCTGCTGCACGGACAAGTGGCCTTCTACACCGCTGTCGCCAGGGAGCCCGGTGAGGTCCTCGTCGTCTCCTTGGACCAGTTGCGCCACCTGGTGTCCCAGGACTCCACCCTCGGGGACGTCGTGCTGCGCGCCTGTCTGGGCCGTCGCGCGCTGCTCGTCGGACAGGGCGCCGGCTTCCGCATCATCGGCTCGCGCTACTCGCCCGACACCAGACGGCTGCGCGAGTTCGCCGTCCGCAACCGGATGCCGCACCGCTGGATCGACCTGGAGACCGACGAGGAGGCCGAGGAGCTGCTGCGCCGCTTCGGCGTCGGCCCGGCGGAGACACCGATCGTCATCTGGCGGGACACCACCCTGTTGCGCAACCCCAGCAACGCGGAACTGGCCCGGCTCATCGGCCTGCCGTCACTACCCGCCGGAAACCGTCACGGCGACGTCCTCATCGTAGGCTCCGGACCCGCCGGCCTCGCTGCCGCGGTGTACGCCGCCTCCGAGGGCCTGAACACCACGGTGGTGGAGGCGATGGCCACCGGCGGCCAGGCCGGCACGTCGTCCCGCATCGAAAATCTACTCGGCTTCCCATCCGGCATCTCCGGCGCCGAACTCACCGAACGCGCCGTACTCCAGGCCGACAAGTTCGGCGCCAGGATCAGCCTTCCGCTGGAGGCGACCGGTCTCCATCCCAAGGACGACGACCACTGCGTGGTGGCGTTCGCCGACGGCAGCGAAATCGCCGTCCGCGCCGTCGTCCTGGCCATGGGTGCCCGCTACCGCCGGCTCCAGGTGCCCGGCATCGAACACCTGGAGGGAACGAGCGTGCACTACTCGGCGACCGTCTACGAGGCCCAGCAGTGCCGCACCGACCCGGTGGCCGTCGTCGGCGGAGGCAACTCGGCGGGCCAGGCGGTGCTGTTCCTCGCCGGGTACGCGCCGAAGGTGCACCTGCTGGTCCGAGGAGCCAGCCTTGAGGCCAACATGTCCCGCTACCTGGTCGACCAGGTCGAGCGTCATCCGCGGGTGGAGGTCATGCTGCACACCGAGGTCACCGAGGTCATCGGCCAGGAAGTGCTGGAGGAACTCGACGTGGTCGACAACCGCACGGGCGGGCACCGCCGGCTCGCGGTACGGAGCCTGTTCGTCTTCACCGGCGCCGAACCTCACACCGAGTGGCTCGCAGGCATCATCGCCCTCGACTCCCGCGGCTTCGTCCTCACCGGGCCGGAGGCCCAGGAAGCCTGCGCCTCCCCCGAGGTGTGGCATGACCGCGGGCGCTCGTGCATGACCCTGGAGGCCAGCCTGCCCGGGGTCTTCGCGGTAGGGGACGTCCGTAGCGGCTCGGTGAAGAGGGTGGCCTCCGCGGCCGGTGAGGGCGCGATGGCCATCCACTTCGTGCACAGGCACCTGGGGCACTCGGCCGTACCAGGAACCACGGGCACCTCAGCTGTCGCGGGCCACTCGGACGTCTCCCCACGCATACGTCACAAGGAGTCCGCATGGCTCGCATGACGAAGGGCGCCCGCACGGCGGCACCGCGGTGGCGGCCTGCTGACAGTCGTAGGCGTCGCCGACCGAGCCGATGGACGCGACTATGCCGGCGGCGTCCAGATGCTCGGCGAGCCTGAACGACGTGTACTGCGACCCGGCATCCGAGTGATGGATCAACTCGCCTGGTCGGATGGGTTGCTGCTCACGGTCACGCTGCCAGATCGCCATCTCCAGGGCGCCCAGGACGAAGACGGTCTCCTTGACGGTGGCCGCCGACCAGCCGACGATCCGGCGGGAGAAGGTGTCTACGAGAACGCGACGTAGTCGGTCGCCGACCAGATCTTGACGTGGGTGAAGTCCGCCACCCAGCAGCGGTTGGGGGCGGCGGCGAAGAAGTCGCGGTCGAGACGGTCGGGAGCTCGCACCACCTGCCCGCCGGGGAGCGTGGTGATCACACGCTTGCCGCGGACCGCCCCCTGGATGCCCATCTCACGCATCAGGCGTTCGACGGTGCACCGGGCCACGACGCGTCCCTGCCGGTTCAGCTCACGCCAGACCTTTCTCGCCCCGTAGACACGGTAGTGGCCCTGCTGATGTTCCTCACTGGCCTGGCCTCCCTCCTCCTGACGATCTTCCTGCCGCACTGGGTCGCCGGACTCGACACCCTCGGCGGCTGGCTCCAAACCCCGCTTAACCCCGACTGACAGCCAGGCCTTCTCCATCTCTCCGACGGCGCCACAAACCGGATGGCCGGAGCAACACCACGCTTTGGTAAGGGCGTGACAGCAGGGGGAAGCCGAACCAGCAGAAGACTGCCCAGCGAACACCAAAAGGACCCCGATCGGGGACGCCGGGATTAGCGTGGTGAGAACGGGAAGCCGACGGCTGCACACTGCTGTGCGGTGATCATTGCGCTTGGGGGGCGGTCGGCAAAGCGCGAAACGCTCCTTCAGCCCAACCGGTGCCCGCCCGCGCACGTGTCCATCCCCTCGCTGACCCACTTGTGGCAGGAGGGGCAGGAGCGGACCCGGCTCAGAGTGGCAAGTGGCTGTGTGAGGCGGCCGCGTGCGCTACTGCTGCGTGCGGCCTTCAGGGACACGGTCAGTTTCCGCACCAGCAGGCCGGTGATGCCGGGCACCGGTTTCTGCTTTTCGGTAGTGAGCGACAGCTCGTGGTCAGCAGCCCATCGCTTCCCCCGGATTTCCGATCGCACGCATGCACGCCGGGCCTGGCGGAGGGCAGCCGTCGGCGGGCAGTTCGTCCGCGTGCTCGCCGGTGACCAGGTAGACCACGCGCTGCGCCACCGACGCCGCGTGGTCGGCGAACCGTTCGTAGTAGCGGCCGACCAGGGTGGCGTCCACAGCGGTCTCACACCGTGCTGCCACTTTTCGTCCATCAGGTGCTGGAAAATCATGCGGTGCAGCTCGTCCATGCGGTCGTCGTCCTTGGCCAGCTGGAGTGCCGCATCGACGTCGTGGGTGAGGATCATCGGCGGCCTGCGCCATCAGGCGCTGCGCGAGCTGGCCCATCTCCAAGATCGTGCGCCGCAGGTCGCGCGGGGCCGCACGCTGGGGATGACGCATCCTCGCCAGCTTGGCCACGTGCTGGGCCAGGTCCCCGGAGCGCTCCAGGTCCGCGCTCATGCGCTGCGAAGTGACCACGATCCTGAGGTCAGCGGCCACCGACTGCTGCCGCGCCAACATCGCGATCGCCCGGTCCTCCAAATCGCGTTGCAGGTTATCGACCTTCTCATCAGCGAGGATCACGCCCTCGGCGAGCTGCAGATCGGCGTCCAGGAGGGCGGTGGTCGCCAGGCCGATGGCCGAGCCGACCAGGTTCGCCATCTCCACCAAGCCGTCACTGATCGCGTCCAGGTCCTCGTGGTAGGCCCGCCGCATTGCTTCCCTCCCCGGCGGGTCGTGCCACTTTGCCGGACTGGCCGACTGTCAGGTTCGCACACGTCGCCCGCCCGGCAACGTTCGCCGATCACCGTCGGCTGGGTTTCAGCCAGCTTGCTGGTGCCGCCCCCGGTCAGATGGCATACCGGCGGCCTGTCCGGCCTGCCGAGCGCGCGTCTGACACGCCGGACACAGTTCGTGCCGTCCGTCGTTGGTGATCACCGTTCCCCAACCGAAGCAGACCTCGCAGCCGCGGGCCCTGACCGGGTCAGCACGAGGCGCCAACCCGCAGGGGGCGTCGATTCCTCGGGCCATGGCTGATCACTCCTTACCGATCAACCGATCCAGCAAGGCCCTTTCAGGCGCGTTGCGCCTTCGCCAGCGCGGCGCCAGGCTTTGGCCCCGTTGTCGCAGGGGGTGCCCATCGCGCTGGCTGTTCGTCGTCATTTACACCCGGCCCTGTGGTCGGCTCAGGCTGTGTCCCTTGAGCGTAATACCCAGAGACCACCTTGCGGAGGACACGCGAGCAGGGACGATGCAGTTATGTGTACGTCCGGCGGGGGGACCGCCCCATGCTGCGCCATCCGAAGCCTGCTGGTGCCGATGTGGCTGTCAGGGGCACCAGTAGAGGGACGATCCAGCTGAAGGGAAGGGCGGGCGGATGGACGAGTTCGATGTGGATGCCGTTCTCCAGCAGGCACTGGACCGTCTCGCGCTGCTCGCGGAGGTGACGACCGCGCTGGGCAGCACCCTGGATGCCGATGAGGGCCTGCGGAGGGTCTGCCGGATCATGGTCCCGCAGCTGGCCGACTGGTGCGCCGTCGACCTGCTGGAGAGCGAGGACGCCCCGCGGCGGGTGTGCGTCACCCACAAAGACCCCCACCTGCTGCCCCCGGGGCTGCTGGAGGGCTGCCTGCCGACGCTGACCGACGACACCCCCGGACCCCTGGCGCGGGTCCTGCGCGGAGCCGGCCCGCTGCTGATCAGCGAGCCCGACGCCACGGCACGCCGCATCCATCGCCTTCCCGGCTGGGACCTCACGCCGGCGCTCGAGGCGTCATCGATGGTGCTGGCGCCGCTCCTTGGTCGTGATGGTGAGTAGCTCGGGTCCGCCGTCCGCCTCGGGGCGCACGACGAG
>NZ_JBSGDB010000224.1:0-13779 GCF_053602155.1 Streptomyces sp. NPDC004561 | reverse complement strand
TGGATCGACTTGCCGTACTCCTGGCGGGACTTGGTGGTGTCGGCGATGACGTCGACCGGGTTGTTCGAACTCGCGCTCTCAGCTTGGGAAGCTGATGTTCTACCATTAAACTACACCCGCGTAAGTTCGGACGGTCGGCCTGGAAGGCCCCGTGTCCGACGCTCGCTCACTGTACCTCATCGCGGACCCCTGGTGCTCGTGGCCAGGGGTCTGAGCGCGCCTCACGGGGGGTATCCGACTGCGGGCGCCCGGAGTTGGGGCGTACCGTGGAGGGGTGGGAGAGGGTCCGGGTGGGGCCGGAGTGCCGCCTGGAGAGTCGTCTCTTTGATCCCGTAATGTGGCTTTTGCCGTCGGGTCGGGAAGCCCGACGAGGCTCTTGGGGAAGGGACTTAAGGGACTTGATGGAACGCACCGTCGTCCGTTGTGCGGATGGGCACGTCTTCAGCACCGCTTCGTTCCCGATGCAGCAGGCCGATCGGCTCGGCCCCGGCCGGCTCATGAGGTGTCCCCGGTGTGCCCGGCTCCGCAGTGTCGTGCCGGTCGCCCTGGAGAAGCAGGGGATGAAGCAGGGAATGGATCAAGGGGTGAAGCAGGCATAGGGAGCCGCGGCGGGGACCCGCCGTAGTCGCGCGGTAACACCAGGCGCGCGGAGTCGTCGCGATTGTCACGGCTCCGCGCGCCTTGCGTATCCTCGCTACGTGCTTCTCTCAGACAAGGACATCCGGGCCGAGATCGACGCCGGGCGGGTACGGATCGATCCCTACGACGAATCCATGGTGCAGCCGTCGAGCGTCGACGTACGGCTGGACCGTTACTTCCGGGTGTTCGAGAACCACCGTTACCCGCACATCGACCCCTCGACCGAGCAGCCGGACCTGACGCGGCTGGTCGAGCCGGAGGGCGACGAGCCGTTCATCCTGCACCCCGGGGAGTTCGTGCTCGCCTCCACGTACGAGGTCATCACGCTGCCCGACGATCTCGCCTCGCGGCTCGAGGGCAAGAGCTCGCTCGGCCGGCTCGGGCTGGTCACGCACTCCACCGCCGGGTTCATCGACCCCGGCTTCAGCGGGCACGTCACGCTGGAGCTGTCCAACCTCGCCACGCTCCCCATCAAGCTCTGGCCGGGGATGAAGATCGGGCAGCTGTGCATGTTCCGGCTGTCCTCGCCGGCCGAGTTCCCCTACGGCAGCGAGCGCTCCGGCTCCCGGTACCAGGGACAGCGCGGGCCGACGGCATCGCGGTCCTACGTCAATTTCCATCGGACCCAGGTGTGAGGGCGGCCGCGGCATGAGTGACGTGCGGGAGAACCTGACGTACGAGCGGTTCGGTGGCGCCGTCCGCGAGCTGGCGCAGACGATCGCCGACGACGGGTACGAGCCGGACATCGTGCTCAGCATCGCCCGGGGCGGTGTGTTCGTCGCCGGCGGGCTCGCCTACGCCCTCGACTGCAAGAACATCCACCTGGTGAACGTCGAGTTCTACACGGGCGTGGGGACCACCCTGGAGATGCCGGTCATGCTGGCGCCGGTGCCCAACGTCATCGACTTCTCCGACAAGAAGGTGCTCATCACCGACGACGTCGCGGACACCGGCAAGACGCTGAAGCTGGTCCGCGACTTCTGCCTCGACACCGTCGCCGAGGTGCGCTCCGCGGTGATCTACGAGAAGTCCCACTCGCTCGTGAAGTGCGAGTACGTCTGGAAGCGGACGGACGAGTGGATCAACTTCCCGTGGTCCGTTTTGCCTCCATGCCGTAAGTCTGGCACGCCGATCACGCCATCTAAAGACGCTCTCTGAAGATCGTCAGCTTCGGCCGGATCTGGCTCCTCGTACTGCACCTCAGCGCGTCCGGGCCTCCGCAGCAGCACTGGTCCCTGACTGAACGGATGAGTTTCGCGCCGTTGTCATATGGCCGCAGATGGACACGGCCATACAAATCGGCCCGACCGGCAGGAAGTTGCTCCCTCTGACGGTCAAGAACGCAGGTCCGACACCGGCTTCGAGTGGTCACACGCACTGACGTGAGCGGGGCACTCGATCGGGTGGTTGAGGCGCTGGCGGGGGCGAGCGGGAAAGAGGTGGCGGCTGCGTTGTCGGCGCTCGGCGCTTCGCGTCCTCGCCCGCTGGCACTGCCGACTTGTCCTCGTACGCCGCTGCCGAGCCCTGTAGGCGCCTCACGGATCGTCTCAGAGGTGGAGTGAGCCCCTTTCCCTGATGGAGAGGGGGCTCACTGGTGTGCGGTGGCGTGGGAACCTGCGGGCTTGGCACTGCGGCTGGTGCCACGACCCCGTACTCCTGGTGAGTTGCACCGGCAGGATCTGCGCAAGGGGAGCTGTCGGGAATAGCCTGGGAAAAGCGACTTCGTGGTGGAACGGACCCACCTGAGGTATCCAGAACGTCGAGGGGGATGCGAAACAGGGAGGAAGAATGCCCTGGAATCTGAGAGGCACGTACCTGGAGAGCTGCAACTGTGACGTGGTGTGCCCCTGCACCACCTCGGGCCTCACCGCGCCGGCCGACCACGAGCGCTGCCAGGTGACCTTCGCGTTCCACGTGGACAGCGGGACCGTGGACGGCGTGGACGTCTCCGACCGCAGCGTCGCCGTCTTCATCGACGCACCCCAGGTGATGGCCGAGGGCGGCTGGCAGGTCGCGCTCTACGTCGATGCTTCGGCCGACGAGAGTCAGGCGGAGGCGCTGGGCAAGGTCTTCTCCGGCCAAGCTGGTGGGCCGATGGCGGCGCTCACGCCGCTCATCGGCGAGGTACTCGGAGTGGAGCGCGTCCCCATCGACTACCGCGACGACGGCCGCCGTCATGCCGCGCGGGTGGGTGAGGCCATCGACATCGAGATCGAGGACCAGGTCGCCCCGCAGTTCGGCGAGGACGGTCCGGTGATGGGCCTGACTGGCATGTTCCATCCTGCGAACAGCACGCTGACGATCGCCCGGTCCACCCGGGCGACGGGCGACGGCGTGTACGGCCGGTCCTGGGACTTCACCGGCGGCAACGGACACTCGGCGCCCTTCACGTGGTCCGTATGACCGATGGGCCGGTCACCGGCCGCAGAAGGGCGCGCCCTGCCGGGCTCCTGCTGGTAGCTGCGGCCGTCGCCTGGAGCTGGGTGGTGACGCGCTGGGGAGGTACGCAGGCGACGACCGCCACCATGGGCCTGGGACTGCCCGCTTTCCTGGGCGTGTGGACGCTGATGATGGCCGCGATGATGCTGCCCTCCACGGCGCCCGTCGCTGCGGTGTATGCACGCACCATCACCGTGCACCGGTCGAGGCGCATGGTCGCTTTCACCGTTGCGTACCTGCTCGTCTGGGCCATGGCCGGGCTGCCGGCGTATGCGCTGGCCGTGGGCCTGGGCCGGGCGGCGACCGCGGCAGGGACCGCAGTGGCCGCGGCCGTCTTCGCGGTCTGTGGCGTCTACCAGCTCACGCCTCTCAAAGATCGTTGCCTGGCGAGGTGCCGCTCGCCGATCGGGCTGATGCTTCGCTACGCCTCGTACCAGGGACACTCTCGCGATCTGCGTGCCGGAGCCCACCACGGCGCCTTCTGCCTGGGCTGCTGCTGGTCGCTCATGATGCTGTTGGCAGCATTCGGTCTGATGAACCTGTGGGCCATGGTGGTACTGGCTGTCGTGATCACCGCTGAGAAGCTCGCTCCGGCCGGCCGCCTGGTGGCCCGTGCCGTGGGTATCGTCTCGATCGCTCTGGCGGTCGCCGTCTTCTGGGTGCCGACGCTGGCTCCGGGTCTCACCGGTGGCGGTATGGCCGTTATGTGATGAATGCAGCGCGCGCGGCGGGATGGCGTGTTGGGAGTGCGGGAAAGTATGCCGCACGGGGCCGCCAAGGGCGGTGGCCGGCTCGTCGAGGAGGTCCATGACGTCGGCCGAGCCCTCAATAGATCTCCTTGCTCCGAGCGAGCAGTGCACGACCGGTGCTGGCACAGTTCCAGATCTCGCGCGAACTGGGCCGTGTGCCCGCAGATGGACACGGCCATACAAGTCGGCCCGACCCCAGAAGTTGCTGCCTGGAAGGTCGCCGGCGACGTCGCCGCCCCGGGGCCCACCGGCCAAGTCACAAGAAAAGGGTAAAAGGTGCATAAGGGTATGAAAGGAATAAAGGTCCCGTCGGGATGACTGAGCGTGGCGGGCTACCCGCACCGCATGGACGTCCGCATGAACTGGAGCTGGACGCATGACGGCGTGGCCTCGGGCTGCTTCGACAGCGTCGATGAGGCGGCCGAGGGGCTCGCCGCTTCCGCCCGGCGGATGGTCCACCGCTACGGCCGTAGTTACGAGTCGGAGGTCATGCAGGACTGCGTGGGCGCTCTACAGCACCAGATGCGCACGGACGCGAAGGTGGCCCTTGCCGAGGGGCGTACCTGGTCCGGGAAGTGCGGCGGGGTCCATGTGCATCTATCGCCGACGTGACGCGCGCGTCGGGCACGGCGCCGCACCCCGTCTGCCATCGACCCGGGCGGAGCCGAGCAGACGCGGCCCGTGATCAATCCTCACAGTCGTTCGTACAGTGGCGCGCTCCACCTGGACGTGCCCCGCCTGGCAAGCCGCGGCATCCTCGCAGAACGCGGGTGCGGCCAGTTCACCCAGCCCCGCACCGTCTCACCCCCCGAAGATCACTTGCAGAACGATGCCGACGAGTGCCAGCCCGGGGAGCGCGGCGATTGCCAGACACAACCAGGATGCCGCCTTCGTAAGCCTCGTTCCGTGCTCCCGCAAGACCGCGAAAGCTGTCAACGCGACGCCCACCACAACAGCGGAATAGAAAAGCGCGGCCACAGTTCACCTCCCCAGTTCGCGAGACTCTAGAGGCCCTGTTCCCCATACCCGGCACTGACCATGATCACCTGATCGAGACTTCCGTTCGGCGGACACCGCTCAAGATCGGAACAACAACAGCCTCTGACAACAACCAGCGTCGGGCGCGGGTTCCTGGCGCTGGGAGCGCGAGGCCCCTCCCCAATCGATGGGGAGAGCAAGGCGCATGGCCGGTTCCGCTTTCGCTGATTTGCCGTGAAAACTGGCCGCTCGCGCCGTTGTAGTGGTTGGCGCGCGAAGGTGCCCTAAGCGAGGTACGGTCGAAAGTAAAGACACATAGACGAACTGTGACAGCCTCCATCATGCCAACGTTCGATGTCGGCATCCCGTCCGTCCCGCCTACAATCAGAGCGTGCCAGCGGTGCTTCGGACGCGGAGTTTGATTGACTGCTTCGCCCAGTCAAGGTGCGAATGGGGACGCTGATGCGAAAACTCCTTGCGTCAATATGCACCGGGGCGGCACTTTGCCTTTCTGCGGCCGCGCTTCCGGTAGGGACTGCGAACGCTAACGAAGGTACTGCTGCCGCACATCATGAGTCTGCCGACGCCCAGGGGCAGTCAGCCGTCCAGTGCCATGTGGCGGAGAGCGACTGGACGTTGTGCGGGGTCATCTATCTTCCCCCAGGACATGCTCTTTGGATCGAGGAGTCGAACGGCTCAACTTTGAACCAGGTTTGGATCGCGACAGAGTTCTACGGGCCGAATGGGGCTTATTGGAGCCAGGTGATGAAGTTGGTGCGTTTGGGAGGCGGGCGCATCGGCTTCGCGACTAACACGACAGGTGTCACCGTAAAGGTCCAGCTCAAGATGTGGTCGCCTACGCATGGCTGGTTCTTTGGTGTAGCCGACCACTAAAGACGCCGTTTCTTATGGCGTGATTGCTCGTTGAGCCGTGCTTAATGCGGTGGGCGGCAGTCCGCCGAGCTCAAGCAGACAGCCAGGCGCGAGATGGGGTAGCTCGTGTCAGAACGGAAGCTCGGTCTTGACGGCTCCCCGGTTGATGGTCATGACTTGTTCGTGGAAGTTGCGACTGGCAGCTTCGCGCGGGTACCGGGACCTGAGTTCCTTGTCCAGCTCGTCGGCGACTAAAAGCAGTGACGGGAGGGACTTACGGTCGGCTTCCAGGGCCTTGGTACCCATGCCGATGGCTTCTTCGATCTCGCCCATGCGTGCGGCGGCGACTCCAAGGGTGAGTCGGGCTTCTGCGGCGCGCATGGGTGAGATCTCGGTGCTGTCTGGACCGGTGCTGATGCGGATCACTGATCGGGCGTGGTCGGCGGCGCGCTCGTCGTCTCCGAGGAGACGGTAGGCGTCCATCTCGTAGAAGTCCCACTTGTCGGGGTCGATGATGAAGTGGTGCTCGGGATGGTCGGGCCGCGGGAGTCGGTCCAGCCTCGCTCGGCCGGCATCAAGGGAGTCGCGGACCAGGCGGGCGTCTCCCATGCGGGCGGCGGCTCGGGCCTTGTGGGCGTAGAGCTGGACGCCGACCGAGTGTGTCTGGTCCGCCATGTGTCCGGCCTCGACAGCGCTGAGCATGTCTTGCCATCGGCTCTGGGTAAGGGCGAACCATGCCTCGATCTCCCATGCCCATGCCTTGATCTCGCCATGCCCGGCTTCCTCGCCGATGCGGAGTGCGGCGGCCTTGCTGAGGTTGGCGGCCTCGCGCTGGCCCCGGTCGTACTGCACGCACGCGTTGAGCAGAAACAGCCATCCGGTGTCGACCAGTAGCTCTCGGTGCTGGCGCAGCGTCATGCGACCTTCGAGCTGCTCGGTGACGTATAGCAGGCCGTTGCGTGTGCGCTCGTGGAGGTAGTCGGCGTCGGCGTACGGGTAGGCGCGAGCCAGCTGATCAATGCCTTGTTCGATCGACTCCAGGGCGGCGCTGTTGATGCTGGACATCTCCGTGCGGCGCAGCATCTCTGCGATGTCCCATATGCCTGCGCCACCCTGTGCGATCAGGGTGCTCGGGTCCTCGGACTGCGTGCTCCTGGCCGGTTGTTCCAGCTCCCACGGGCGTGGGGTGAGTCCTGCGAGATGGCCGGGGATGCGTAGGCCGTCGACCACTTCGAGGATCTTGTGGAACTGGGTGATCCGTGGTCGGACGCCCTTGCCGTCGGTCCCGGGTCGGGCCATCTTGCCGATGTGCTCGCGCTTGTAGCCGACGGCCTCGGCGATCTTGGCGTAGCTAACGTTTCCGTGGATCTTGGCCAGTCTGAAGACTTCGCCGAAGTCGTGGTTGGCGATCGCCGACCGCACGTCTGCGCGTTCCAGCACGTGAGGCGGAAGAGCTGCCGGTGTCGGTGCAGCTGTGGTCATCTCACTTCCCCATCGTGATTGACCTGACGTCTGAGCCTGCTCGAACTTCTCTCTCGATCATCGCGCCCTGCCTGTCCGGCGAGTCTACCCAGGGGGTCCCCAAGAGGGGGGTCCCCAAGTGGGGGGAGCCACGGTCGAGATGCGTGGTGCACCCTCGGGTCACGCTGCCGGGAGGGTCTCGGCAGACGTGATCAGAGACGGTGATCCGTGTCATGAGCGCGAGGGAAGCGCGGCGGCATGAACGGCTGACGAGTGAGTTAGATGCATACGCTCACTGGTTCGCGGCTCCGGATCCGTCCACGGGTGGGCGCTTTCTGGCGCTGACGCTCTTCGCCGAGTTCCAGGACACAGGGCGCGTCGCGCGCGATATGACGGCTCAGTTCCTCAAAGACGGCGCTGCGGAGGCGGTCGTTGATGACGCCCGGACGATCGTGTCGGAACTGGTCGGCAACGTCGTGAGCCACGCGGTGCCGGACCGGCGATTGGCCTGTCCGGGTGCGAGTCGGCGCATTGATGTGACGTTCAAGCTCTGGCCGCAGTGGCTGTTCATCGGTGTCGGTGATGAGGACTCGACTCCACCTCTGCTCCCTTTCGGTGACACGTTCTCGCCGGATCTCATGGGGCCGTTGTCGGAAGCGGTCCTGCCTGACAGCGGCCGAGGGCTGCTGATCGTCCAGAGGTTGGCTGCGGCCGTCTGGTGGACGCCGGAGGACGAGGGTGGCAAGACCGTGTGGTGCCGCATCGACCTGGACAAGGGGACGGGCGTCCGTTCGTCCTGACTGACCCCGGGCGTTGCACGCGTTTCTCTCGACATCACGCGTGTGCAGCGGCCCGGCTGGCCGGGTGCTGACCGGCCGGGGCGTCGGCCTCCCGGGGATGGGATCCCCACTCAGCCCCGGGAAGCCACGCTTCACAACCGAAGACCGAGACCGGACCACCCCCGCGCCTGGCAGCAACCGGGGCGGTCCGGGAGGGGACGCAACGATCCCCGGTGCCTGATGGTACCGGGGTCGTTGTGCTGTGCATTCGCCCTGGAGCCAAGAGAGTTGACGAACAGTTACCAGGGTGGGAGTGACAACGTGACCGGCGCAGAAGCTGAGTGGCCCGTGGATGGCCCGGAGCTGACGGGTGAAGACTTCGGTCTGTGGGTGCGCGGCGTCGACTACATGACGGGCTGGCGTGAGGCCCGTGAGGCTGCCGACGAAGTCAACCTTGCATTTCTCGGATTCGGTTTCGAGCCGACCGAGTTGCGGGCCGTTGCGGCGACGAACGATGATGGCCGTGGGGTTGTGCGACTGGTTGGGCAACCCAGTGCCGTGAACCGACTCGCCGGACTTCTTGGGCGATCCGCGAACGGCGGCGGCGGCGCGGCGTGAAGCGGATTTTCGCTGGTGAGTGGTGCACGTGGGCACGTCGCCGGCTGGAGGGACTTTGGGCTGGAGCTGCCATGGGGCGAGTGAACAGGGGGCCCTACGCTCGCCAGCGGATCGGGCAGTGATCCCGGCTTCCACAGCCGGTTGATCTGGCCCCTGATCTTGTTGTGGCACAACCCGCACCGGGCGATGCCGGAAAGCAGGTACTTGCGTGCGACCGGCCTGCCAGCGGCGGGGTTGGCTTGCTTCCGCTCGGCGACGGCGGCGCAGACCGCTTCCCACTCCTCGACAGTGTTGATCGTCTCCCACTCGCCGATGACAGGCTCACCGTCGTCGTTGAGCAAGATCTCACCGTGGTAGGTGCGGTAGCCGCACAGCCTCGGGTTGGTCACCATGAGCTCGACGTGGTGGTGCGCCATCCGCTTCGTTCCCTCGCGTGGACGCCCGATTCCTTGCTCCTGCCAACGCTTACGGATCGTGCCGATACGGACTCCGGCCAAGATCTCCTTCTGGGCCTCACGGATGTGACGTGCGGCTTCGGGGTCCACCTTGTTCGGGTTGTCCTTCTGCCAGCCGTACGGCGCGGGGCCACCGCTCGACTTCCCGCTCAGCGCAAGCTCAAGGTGCTTGCGCTTGATTCGGCGGGCGGCGTCATGTGACGACTTGATGGCGAAGGCGACCATCACGCGGGCCATCGTCCGTCCGTCCGCCGACGACAGGTCGATGTCGTCGGTGACGGTGGCGAATGTCAGGCGCTTGCGGTTGTCGAAGATGTCGATCAGGTGCTCAAGATCCTTCGGCTGCCTGGCCAGCCTGTCCAGGTCGTAGGACACCACACCGTCGATGAGCCCCGCTGCCAGATCGGACAGCATCAACTCGAACTCGGGGCGGCGGACGTTCCGCTTGTACGCGGAGACGTCGTTGTCCTCGTAGACCCTCGCCACGCTCCATCCACGCGCAGGTCGGCCAGCCGTTCGCAGTCCTGCCGTTGGCGGGCGACTCCAAGGCCGTCGCCCTCGTCGTCTCGTGAGATCCGGGTGTAGACGGCTACCTTGCGTGCCACGCTTGGGTGTGCCGGGGGCCCTTCGTGTCGTTGCGGGGGAACTAGAACGTGCCCAGCTTCACGATCGACAGCAGGGCGATCAGCTGGATCGCCGATGCGCCCAGGGCCTTCGGCCAGGGCAGGTCGTGGGAGCGGGAGACCATGAGGGTCAGCAGGGCGCCCGCGCCGATCCAGGTGGCCCACCCGAGCAGCTGGACGAAGCCGGCGTCGCCGCCGGCAAACATGGCGAAGACCAGGCGGGGCGCGTCCGTGAGGGCCGTGATCAGCATGGACAGGCCCACCGTGGGCTGCCAGGCGCCGTCGCCGCCGAGCTGGCGGGCCAGGGTGTGGGTGACCACGCCCAGGATGAACAGGCCCAGCACCATCACGACCGCCGTGATCAGCACGATCGGGACCGCGTTGGAGAGCGTGGCGCCGATCGCCTCCTTGCGGGCCCCGTCGAAGCCGAAGACGGCGAGCAGGCCGTAGAGGAAGGTGACGATCAGGGCGGGGGCCCACATCGTGTAGTCCCGCATCCGCAGGAAGGTCTGGTCGGGGGAGAAGACGATCCCCTTCAGCAGCTGCTTCCAGTGCAGCGGCGGGCCGAGCGGTGCGGCGGGCGCGGCGGCGCCGGCCTGGTAGGTCGAGCCCTGGGTGTAGCCGGCGGCCTCGTCGACCGAGAAGGCCCGGGTGTGGCCCGGGTTGTCGGCCGCGTAGGGGTCCGGGGCGCCCTGGCCCGGGTAGCCGCCGTCGAAGTACTCCGGGCCGTCGTCGGCCGGGCCCTGGTGGCCGTACGGCCGTCCCTGCTGCGGGTACGGCGGCTGCGGCGCCGACGGGTAGCCGTACGACGGCCCCGAGGGCTGCCCGTACGAGGGGCCCGCGGGCTGTCCGTACGGCTGCCTCTGCTGTCCGTACGACGGTCCCGGGCGTCCGCCCGAGGGCCTCGGCCGGCCGTACGACGGTCCCTGCGGCGCCTGCTGTCCCTGGGGGGTGCGGTTGTCCCGGCCCCCGCGTCCGATCCTGAATCCAGCCACGTCATCGAACGTACCTGGTCCCGGGAGACGACGTGCCGGGCCCGGCGGTCCGGGCCCGGCTTTGCGGCCGACCTGTGACATCCCCTAAGGGGTCGTCAGGGTCGGGACCCGGGACGGACACGGGTCCGGCCCCGGGGTTTCTCAGGGGCGCGGGGCCGGGTGGCTCAGTCGGCGAAGAGGGCGCCGAACTGGGGGGTGCCGGAGGTGGAGACGCCCACCCCGGACGGGCCGAAGGAACGCGCGCCGGTCGTGGTGATCTTCGTGCCGTTGGACGGCAGATAGGTGATGCCGCCGTCGCCGCTGTTCTCGTACGAGCCCACGACCAGGTCGGCCCTGCCGTCGCCGGTGACGTCGTCGAGCTTGACGTCGGCGCCGAACAGGTCGCTCTTCTCGTCGTTGCCGGGGACGCCGGCGGTGCTCTGCGCGAAGGACTGGGCGCCGGAGGCCGTGTTCACGCCGGAGGGGGAGCCGTAGAGCACGGTGACCGTGCCGGTGTCGGTGACGCCGGCGATGTCCTCGTCGGGGCTGCTGACGACGAGGTCCTGGTAGCCGTCGCCGTTGATGTCGCCGAGGTCGAGGTCCCAGCCGAAGCGGTCGCCCTTCTCGGAGGTGCCGGGGACGCCGCCGGTGTTCTGGCTGATGCCGGTCGTGGAGGCCGGGCCGTAGGTGACGTTGACCCGGCCGCCGTCGGAGGAGTCCGGGACGGGGGTGCCGTCGGAGGCGGTGGAGTCCCAGCCGGCGCCGCTGACGATGTCGCCGAATCCGTCGCCGTTGATGTCGCCGATCGCGGTGATGATGCCGGGCTTGAGGGCCTGGGCGGTCGAGCCGGGCAGGCCACTGGCGCTGCCGGGCAGTCAGTAGTTGGTGTTCCAGCCGTACTGCGTCTTCGTCTCGTAGCCGTCGACCACCAGGTCGGTGCGGCCGTCGCCGTTGACGTCGCCGGCGGTCAGGCTCATCGGCCCGTACGGGTCGTCGTTGGTGCCGGAGGCGATGGGCGGCTTGACGGTGGTGCGGCTGCCCGGGGTGCCGGTGGTGCTGAAGCCGCCCTTGTAGAGGTAGAGGGTGCTGGAGGAGCCGCCGACGACTAGGTCGGCCCTGCCGTCGCCGTCGAAGCCGCCGGCGGCCAGGTCCTTGCCCCAGAAGTCGTGGGAGCTGGGTGCCGGGTCGGGGATGTCGACGCCCTTGCCGGTCAGGCCGCTTCTGGAGCCCCAGAGGATGGCGAGTGCGCCGCCGTCGGTGTCGGTGCCGACCTTCTCGTCCGGGGTGCCGACGGCGAGGTCGTCGTAGCCGTCGCCGTTGAAGTCGGCGTACGCGAGTTCGCCGCCGAAGAAGTCTCCGGCCTCGGCGGTGCCGGGGACGCCGGTGGTGTTCTGGCTGATGGTGGTGCGCCGGGCGGAGGTGACGCCGGTGGTGGTCCCGTAGAGGACGACGACCTGGCCGGCGTTCTTGTGGCCGCTGACGTAGGCGCCGGCCGCCGAGGTGGCGATGTCGCCGATGCCGTCGCCGTTGAAGTCGGCCTTCGCGACCTTGGTGGAGTCGGCGGCCGAGGCGGGCGGGGCGGCGAAGGTGAGCAGACCGCCCGTCAGCGCGGCCGCGGTGGCCGTCGTGAGGGCGAGTCGGGTGGGCATGTGCATGTGTTCTCCTGCGACATGCGGGGGATGCCTGGCGGGCATCCGCAGACGATGGGGTGCGGACCGTCCGTGTTCGTCGTGGGTTGTCCCGCGGTTCACCGGACGGTCGGCGATCATGAGACCCACCGTGGTGCGTAAGGGCTGTACGAGATTCGGGTAAGCGCGTGAGTTCACCGTGAGCTGCGCGGGGTCGCGGCGGCGGGAGGCGCGTGACTGGCGCAGGATGGTGCCATGAGCGTAGTGAAGATCAACGTGCTGGCCGTGCCCGCCGAGCAGCGGGAGGTCCTGGAGAAGCGGTTCGCCTCGCGGGCCCACGCCGTGGAGAACTCCGACGGCTTCGAGTGGTTCGAGCTGCTGCGCCCGGTCGAGGGCACCGACACCTACCTCGTCTACACGCGCTGGCGGGACGACGAGTCCTTCCAGGCGTGGATGGAGGGGCCGATGAAGTCCGCGCACCAGGGCGGCGGCGAGGGCGCCGAGCGGCCGCGGCCGGCGGCCTCCGGCTCCACCCTGTGGTCCTTCGAGGTGGTCCAGCAGGCGGGGCCCAAGGGGGAGTAGCGGGCGGACACGACGGCGCCCCCTGCCTGTGCGGGTCAGGGGGCGCCGTCGGCCTTTCGGGGGCCGTTACTTCACCGGCTCCGGTTCCGGCTCGGTCTCGGTCGCGGCCTCGCCGGCCGGGTCGACCGGGGTCTTCACCGAGTCGAGGAGCAGCTGGGCCACGTCCACGACCTGGATGGACTCCTTGGCCTTGCCTTCGTTCTTCTTGCCGTTGACCGAGTCGGTCAGCATGACCAGGCAGAACGGGCAGGCCGTCGAGACGATGTCGGGGTTGAGGGAGAGGGCCTCGTCGACGCGCTCGTTGTTGATGCGCTTGCCGATCCGCTCCTCCATCCACATCCGGGCGCCGCCGGCGCCGCAGCAGAAGCCGCGCTCCTTGTGGCGGTGCATCTCCTCGTTGCGCAGGCCCGGGACCTTGCCGATGATCTCGCGCGGGGGCGTGTAGATCTTGTTGTGGCGGCCCAGGTAGCAGGGGTCGTGGTAGGTGATGATGCCCTCGACCGGGGTGACCGGGATCAGCTTGCCCTCGTCCACGAGGTGCTGGAGCAGCTGGGTGTGGTGGATGACCTCGTAGTCGCCGCCGAGCTGCGGGTACTCGTTGCCGATGGTGTTGAGGCAGTGCGGGCAGGTGGCGACGATCTTCTTCGCCGACTTCGGCTTCCTCGACTCCGCGGTGACCTTGCCGTCGTCGTCCAGCTCCTCGCCGAACGCCGTGTTCAGGGCCATCACGTTCTCCATGCCGAGCTCCTGGAACAGGGGCTCGTTGCCGAGGCGGCGGGCGGAGTCACCGGTGCACTTCTCGTCGCCGCCCATGATCGCGAACTTCACGCCCGCGATGTGGAGCAGCTCGGCGAAGGCCTTGGTGGTCTTCTTGGCGCGGTCCTCGAGGGCGCCGGCGCAGCCGACCCAGTAGAGGTACTCGACCTCGGTGAGGTCCTCGATGTCCTTGCCGACGACCGGGACCTCGAAGTCGACCTCCTT
>NZ_JBSGDB010000223.1:0-13901 GCF_053602155.1 Streptomyces sp. NPDC004561 | reverse complement strand
GCCCGGCACCCGTTCACGGGTGCCGGGCCGCCCCTCGCGGAAGCGGTGCGTGCGCTCAGCTCTCCACGCCGGCGGGCTCGCGGGTCGCGGCCGGCGCGGCGGGCGCGACCTGGTGGGCCTCCTTCGGCTGGCCGAGGCCCATGGAGCGCATGACGCCGCCCACGACGGCGCCGAGGATCGTCAGCGCGATACCGGCCCAGAAGCCGACCGGCTGGGCCATCACCATGAAGGCGCCGGCGACGCAGAAACCGATGAAGGTGATGATGACACCGGTCCAGGCTGCCGGGGTGTGACCGTGACCGTGGCTGCTGCCCGCCATGACTTGCTCCTCGTTGCTGTGTACGTGTCGTAGTAGGCGTCGTACATCTCGTACGTTCCGAGCCCGCCCGTCACTGTCCGAGCCGGACGCTCGTCGTCCATTGTCCCGTACGCGCACGCATGCCGGACGCGGGGGTGGCGTCTGGTTCGCCACACAGCCGGAAGGGTTTCAGGCCCCGGTGGGGTCCTCGCCCCGGTCCAGGGCCTTCCAGATCTCCTCGGGCCGTTCCGGGTCGACCGGCCGGGCGGTGCGGCGCGGGCGGTCGCCGCCGCGCTCGTAGCGGCCGGACATGGCGGGCCACAGGCGGCCGAAGCGCAGCGCGAGCAGGCCGGCCAGCAGGAGCAGCACGCCGCCGGCGGCCGCCACGTAGGGCCAGCCGGTGTGACTGAGCGCCGCGACGGTGGCGGAGGTGTCCCCGCTGGCCTGGGCGGCCTTCTCGTCCAGCGCGGAGCTGTCGGAGGCGGTCACGAGGGCGGCGGCGACGATGCCGGCGCCGGAGAGCGTGAGCAGCGCGGCGACGACGAGCCGGGCCGCCCCGCGCACGGCGAAGACGGCGACGAGCGCGGCGAGGCCCACTATGGCGAGGGCCGCGGGGACGCCGGTGACGTCGCTGCCCTTGACGGACAGCGGGATCGCGCCGCCGGCCACCGTCGCACTGCCCTCCGCCCAGCGCTGACGGGTCGCGAGCAGCGCCACGGCCGCGCCGAGCGCACCGCACAGGAGGGCCACGGCGAGGCTCCGCCGGCCGGACCGGGCGGACGCGGCGGCTTCGGAACGGGGGTGAGGAACAGCAGTCACGTGGTCCACTATCGCCTGAACCCCGGGCGAACCGTCACCCGGGGTTCGGGTGAGAAGCGCCCTACCGGCCGAGCCGGTTGGCCGTGTGCACCGCGCGGAGGACCGCCGCCGCCTTGTTGCGGCACTCCTGGTCCTCCGCCACCGGGTCGGAGTCGGCGACGATGCCCGCCCCGGCCTGCACGTACGCGGTGCCGTCCCGCAGCAGGGCGGTACGGATGGCGATCGCGGTGTCGGAGTCGCCCGCGAAGTCCAGATAGCCGACACAGCCGCCGTACAGCCCGCGCCGGGACGGTTCGAGCTCGTCGATGATCTGCATCGCGCGCGGCTTGGGGGCGCCGGAGAGGGTGCCCGCCGGGAAGCACGCGGTGAGCACGTCGAAGGCGGTGCGGCCCTCGGCGACCCGGCCGGTGACGGTGGAGACGATGTGCATCACGTGCGAGTAGCGCTCGATCGACATGAAGTCGACCACCTCGACCGTGCCGGGCTCGCAGACCCGGCCGAGGTCGTTGCGCCCGAGGTCCACGAGCATCAGGTGCTCGGCGCGCTCCTTGGGGTCGGCGAGCAGCTCGTCGGCGAGGGCCTGGTCCTCCTGGGGGGTGGCCCCGCGGTGCCGGGTGCCGGCGATCGGGTGGACCATGGCCCGCCCGTCCTCGACCTTCACCAGGGCTTCCGGGGAGGAGCCGACGACGTCGAAGCCGTCGAGGCGGAACAGGTACATGTACGGCGAGGGGTTGGTCGCCCTGAGGACCCGGTAGACGTCGAGGGCGCTCGCGGTGCACGGCGTCTCGAAGCGCTGCGAGGGCACCACCTGGAACGCCTCGCCCGCGCGGATGCGCTCCTTGACGTCCTCTACGGCCCGCCGGAAGTCGGGGCCGCCCCACAGCGCGGTGTACTCGGGCAGCTCGGAGGGCGGCAGCACGGCCGGCGGCTGGGCCACCGCGCGCGTGAGGTCGGCCTCCATGGCGTCGAGGCGGGCCACGGCGTCGGCGTAGGCCTCGTCCACGCCGGTGTCGAGGTCGTTGTGGTTGATCGCGTTGGCGATCAGCAGGACCGAGCCCTCCCAGTGGTCCATCACGGCGAGGTCGCTGGTCAGGAGCATGGTCAGCTCGGGCAGCCGCAGGTCGTCGCGCTCGCCGGGGCCGATCTTCTCCAGGCGGCGGACGATGTCGTAGCCGAGGTAGCCGACCATGCCGCCGGTGAAGGGCGGCATGCCCTCCTGGTGCGGGGTGTGCAGGGCCTGGAGGGTGGCGCGCAGGGCCTTGAGGGGGTCGCCGTCGACCGGGACGCCGACGGGCGGGGTGCCGAGCCAGTGGGCCTGGCCGTCCCGGGCGGTGAGGGTGGCGGCGCTGCGGACTCCCACGAAGGAGTACCGGGACCAGGAACGGCCGTTCTCCGCGGACTCCAGCAGGAACGTACCGGGGCGTTCGCCGGCCAGCTTGCGGTACAGCGCGACCGGGGTGTCGCCGTCGGCGAGGAGCTTGCGCGTGACCGGGATGACACGCCGGTCGGTGGCGAGCTTGCGGAAGGTCTCGAGGTCCATGGCGGCAGACCTTACTGATCGGCGGACGGGGCCGCGGAACCGGCGGGGCCGGCGTCCTTCAGGAGCACGTCCTCGTCGAAGCAGGTGCGCGCGCCGGTGTGGCAGGCGGCGCCCACCTGGTCGACCTTGACCAGCAGCGTGTCGGCGTCGCAGTCCAGCGCGACCGACTTCACCCACTGGAAGTGGCCGGAGGTGTCGCCCTTGACCCAGTACTCCCGGCGGCTGCGCGACCAGTAGGTGCAGCGGCCGGTGGTGAGGGTCCGGTGCAGCGCCTCGTCGTCCATCCAGCCGAGCATCAGCACCTCACCGGTGTCGTACTGCTGGGCGATGGCGGGCACGAGGCCGTCGGCGCTGCGCTTGAGGCGCGCGGCGATCTCCGGGTCGAGGCTGCTGGGCCGGGGGGTGCCGGTCGAACTGGTCATGGCTGCCATTGTGCCGCGCGCGTACGACAGTCCCGGTGCCGTGTCCACTGCGCGGACGCGGTACCGAGTCGTAGGCTGACCCCATGTCGACCTTCGCCAAGCGTGAACGGCTTCTGCTCGCCGACCTCTTGGAAACCGTGGGTCCGGACGCGCCGACCCTGTGCGAGGGCTGGCGGACCCGGGACCTGGCCGCGCACGTGGTGGTGCGCGAGCGCCGCCCCGACGCGGCCGGGGGCGCCCTGATCAAGCCGCTCGCCCCACGGCTCGACCGGGTGATGGGGGAGTTCGCCGCGAAGCCGTACGAGGAGCTGATCCAGCTCATCCGCACGGGTCCGCCCCGGTTCTCGCCGTTCCAGCTCAAGCAGATCGACGAGGTGGCGAACACCGTCGAGTTCTACGTCCACACCGAGGACGTGCGGCGCGCCCAGCCGGACTGGAGCACGCGCGAGCTGGACCCGGTGTTCCAGGACACCCTGTGGTCCCGGCTGGAGCGCAGCGCGCGGCTGGTGGCCCGGGGGGTGCCGACGGGGCTGGTGCTGCGCCGCCCGGACGGCCAGACGGCGGTGGCGCACCGGGGCACACCGGTGGTGACGGCGACCGGTGAGCCGTCGGAGCTGCTGATGTTCGTGTTCGGCCGGCAGGACGCGGCCAAGGTGGAGCTGGACGGCGAGACGGAGGCGATCGCCACGCTCCACGAGTCCAGGCAACTGGGCATCTGAGAGAGGCCGGCGCCCGTGATCAAGGTCGCGATGACCGGCGTGTACGTGGACGACGTGGCACGGGCGCACGCCTTCTACACGGACGTCCTCGGCTTCGAGACCCGCCTCCACATGGACCTCGGCGACGACACGCTGTTCGTGACGGTCGGGGCGGCCCGGGGCGCCCAGCCGGACCTCCAGCTGCTGCTGGAGCCCGGCCAGGGGCCCGTCGCGGAGCCGTACCGCCGGGCCCTGTACGAGTCGGGCGTCCCGTGCATCGTCTTCTCCGTGGACGACCTGGGGGCCGAGTACGAGCGGCTGAGCGCCCTCGGTGTGCGCTTCACGCACGAGCCCCGGGAGCAGGGACCGGTGCTGGCGGCCGTCTTCGACGACACCTGCGGCAACCTGGTGCAACTGGTTCAGCCGAAGGAGTGAAGGTTCAGCGCGGCAGTTCGGCGGCGCGCAGGGCCGGTACGACGAGGGCGACGACCCCGCCGAGTGCGCAGACGGCGGCGCTGACCACGTAGACCGGGCGGAGCCCCCAGGCCCCGATCGCTGCGGCGGCCAGGGGCATGCTCAGCGGAGTGAGGCCGAGGCTGATCAGGCTGGAGACGGCGGTGATCCGGCCCAGGTAGCCGGGGTCGGTCAGGGTCTGCAGCAGCGCGCCGCACATCACCCCGCTCAGCCCGGTGAGCAGGCCAACGAGCAGGGCCGTGCCGACGGCCGCGAGGAGGGTGGGCACGTAGGCGAGGGCTCCGACGGCCACCGAGCCGGCGACGATCGACCACCCGGCGACGAGCCCGGCGCGGGGCAGCCGCCCCCGTACGGCCAGCAGCAGCGAGGCGGCGCCCGCGCCGGCGCCGAACCCGGCGAGCACCCAGCCCATGCCGGAGGCGCCCCAGCCGCGGCGGTCTGCCAGCAGGGTGAGTCCGACGTTCAGCGGGCCGACGAACCCGAGGTCGCCGAGGGCGATGGCCAGCATCAGCGGGGCGAGGACGCGGTGGCCGCGGATGTGGCGCAGGCCGGCCTTCAGTTCCGCCCAGGCCGTGCCCCGCCGCGCGGCGTCCGACGAGCCGGCGGCGGGATCCACCGGCAGGTCACGTACCCGCAGGGACATCAGCAGCGGCACGGACACGGCGATGAGCAGTCCGGCGAGAGCGAACGCGGGCGCGGCGCCGCCGAGGGCCACCCCGAGCCCGCCGAGCGGGGCACCGACGACGGCGGCGAAGCGGATGGCGAGGCTGCGCATGCCCTGGACCCGGCCGAGCTGGTCCTTGCCGGTGAGCCGGGCAGGCAGGGCGCCCACGGCGGGCACGAAGACGGCGTCGACCGCGCCGAAGACCAGCGCCAGCAGGGCGAGCAGCCACAGCCCGGGGCGGGTGAGCAGGAGCAGGGCGGCCACGGCGAGGACGGCCGCGCAGCGCACGGCGTCGCTGCCGATGACGATCCGCCGCGGCCCGAACCGGTCGGCGACGACTCCCCCGCCCAGCATCAGCACGGCCCGGGGCAGCGCGCTCGTCGACATCACGAGCCCGGCCTGCGCCGGGCTCCCGGAGCGGACGGCGGCCCATGAGAGGGCGATGTAGTAGACGTTGTCGCCCAGCATCGAGGACGTGTAGGCGGCGAGCCAACGCCGGACACCGCCGTCGCGGTGGGCGGGCGTGGTGGCCGGCGGGGTCAGCGTGGCGGTCACGGGAGCACGTCCTCTCAGGGCCGGAACGGGAACGCGTACGTGTGCACCGCGACGGTCTCGCGGCCCTCGGTGTCGCCTGCGGCGACGGCGGCCCGGCCCTGCTCGTCGAACCGCCGGACGAGGGCGAGCAGCTCCCTGTTCAGCTCGGCCAGTTCGGCCGCCGTCAGCGGCAGCACCGCCTCGGAGGACTCGGCGGCGGCGCTCCACTCCTCGCCCCAGTGGAAGCGCTCGTCGAGGAAGCGCCGGTACATGTCGGCCCGCTGCTCGAAGAACAGCCGGCTGGCGGCGGTGTGCGCGGCGGCCTTCTCGGGGGCGTCCCGGAAGTCCTCGTCGCGGATGCTCACACCGTCGGAGGCGGGGCGCCACCAGCGTTCCCGGCCGTCCGCGCGCTGGGGCTCGGCCTCCTCGATGAGCTGGTGCTCGGCCAGTTTTCGCAGGTGGTAGCTGACCAGCGAGACGGCCTCGTCCACCTGCTCGGCGAGCTGTGAGGCGGTGGCCGTGCGGGCGACGGTCAGGGCCCGGTACAGCCGCATCCGCAGCGGGTGCGCGAGCGCCTTGAGCGTGCCCACGTCCTTGATCCGGCGGTCTCTCTCCCTGTCTGGCATGCCCCCACGCTAGATAGGAAAGAAAAATTGCACAATATATTTTGCGCAACTTCTCTTTCGCATCTTGTCGCCAAAAGGCCCCGGCGGCAGCCCGCCGGGGCCTGGGGGTGCGTCAGCGGACGGGGTGGCCCGCCTCGCGCAGGGTGTCCTTCACCTGGGCGATCCGCAGGTCGCCGAAGTGGAAGACGGAGGCGGCCAGGACCGCGTCGGCGCCGGCGGCGATGGCCGGCGGAAAGTGGGCCAGCCTGCCCGCGCCGCCGGAGGCGATCACCGGGACGGTGACGTGCTTGCGGACGGCGGCGATCATCTCCAGGTCGTAGCCGTCCTTGGTGCCGTCCGCGTCCATGGAGTTCAGCAGGATCTCCCCGGCGCCGAGCTCGGCCGCCCGGTGGGCCCACTCGACGGCGTCGATGCCGGTGCCCCGGCGGCCGCCGTGCGTGGTCACCTCGAAGGAGCCCGACTCGGTGCGGCGGGCGTCCACCGACAGGACCAGCACCTGCCTCCCGAAGCGCTCGGCGATCTCGCGGATCAGGTCGGGGCGGGCGATCGCGGCGGTGTTCACGCCCACCTTGTCGGCGCCCGCCCGCAGCAGCCTGTCCACGTCCTCGGCCGTGCGGACACCGCCGCCGACCGTCAGCGGGATGAACACCTGCTCGGCGGTGCGGCGCACCACGTCGTACGTCGTCTCCCGGTCGCCCGAGGACGCGGTGATGTCCAGGAACGTCAGCTCGTCGGCGCCCTCGGCGTCGTACACCTTGGCCATCTCGACGGGGTCGCCCGCGTCGCGCAGGTTCTGGAAGTTGACGCCCTTGACGACCCGGCCGTTGTCCACGTCCAGGCAGGGGATGACTCGGACCGCCAGGGTCATGACTGCTCAGGCTCCTCTGAATGCTTCAAGCTCTACTTCGACCAGGATGCGCGGATCGACGAAGCCCTCGACCACGAGGAGGGTCGCGCACGGGCGCACGGAGTCGAACAGCTCCTTGTGGGCCCGTCCCGCCTCGTCGACGTCGCGCACATGGCTCAGGTACATACGGGTGCGGATCACGGACTCGACGCCGAGCCCGAACTCCTTCAGCGCCTCCAGGGCGTTGCCGAAGGCGATCCTGGTCTGCTCGTAGGGGTCGCCCTCGCCGTACAGCACCGGTCCCTTGAAGGACGTCGTGCCGCCGACGGACACCCGGTCCCCCGCCGCGACAGCGCGTGCGAAACCGAAACTCTCTTCCCAGGGACTTTCGCTCTGCACGCGCCGTACGGCATCGGACGTCATGACGACACAGCCTCCAGGGCCTCTTCCAGGGTGAACGCCTTCGCGTACAGGGCCTTCCCCACGATGGAGCCCTCGACACCGAGGGGTACCAGTTCGGCGATCGCGCGGAGGTCGTCCAGGGACGACACGCCGCCGGAGGCCACGACCGGGCGGTCCGTGGCCGCGCAGACGTTCTTCAGCAGCTCCAGGTTCGGGCCCTGGAGGGTGCCGTCCTTGGCGATGTCGGTGACGACGTAGCGGGCGCAGCCCTCCTTGTTCAGGCGCGCCAGCGTCTCGTAGAGGTCACCGCCGTCGCGGGTCCAGCCGCGGCCGCGCAGGGTGGTGCCGCGCACGTCCAGGCCGACGGCGATCTTGTCGCCGTGCTCGGCGATGACCTTGGCGACCCACTCGGGGGTCTCCAGGGCGGCGGTGCCGAGGTTCACCCGGGTGCAGCCGGTGGCGAGGGCGGCGGCGAGGGTGTCGTCGTCGCGGATGCCGCCGGACAGCTCCACCTTGATGTCCATCGCTTTCGCGACCTCGGCGATCAGCGCGCGGTTGTCGCCGGTGCCGAACGCGGCGTCCAGGTCGACCAGGTGCAGCCACTCGGCGCCGGACCGCTGCCAGGCGAGGGCGGCCTCCAGCGGGGAGCCGTAGGAGGTCTCGGTCCCGGACTCGCCGTGCACGAGGCGGACGGCCTGGCCGTCGCGGACGTCGACGGCGGGGAGGAGTTCGAGCTTGGCCATGGGTCTACAGGCTTCCGATCCAGTTGGTGAGGAGCTGGGCGCCGGCGTCGCCGGACTTCTCGGGGTGGAACTGGGTGGCCCACAGGGCGCCGTTCTCCACGGCCGCCACGAACGGCCTGCCGTGGGTCGCCCAGGTCACCCTGGGGTCCGCGATCACCGGGTTGTTCGATTCCAGGGTCCAGTCGTGGACGGCGTAGGAGTGCACGAAGTAGAAGCGTGCGTCGGCGTCGAGGCCCGCGAACAGCTCGGAGTCGGCCGGGGCGTCGACGGTGTTCCAGCCCATGTGGGGCACGACCTCGGCCTCCAGCGGCCCGACCGTGCCGGGCCACTCGTCCAGGCCCTCGGCCTCCACGCCGTGCTCGATGCCGCGCGCGAACAGGATCTGCATGCCGACGCAGATGCCCATGACCGGGCGCCCGCCGGACAGCCGCCGGTCGACGACCCAGTCGCCGCGGGCGGCGCGCAGGCCCTGCATACAGGCGGCGAAGGCGCCGACCCCGGGCACCAGCAGCCCGTCCGCGTTCATCGCCTTGTCGAAGTCACGCGTGATCTCGACGTCGGCGCCCACGCGCGCGAGGGCGCGCTCGGCGGAACGGACGTTGCCGAAGCCGTAGTCGAAGACCACGACCTTCTTGGAGTCGGTCAATTCCACACCTCCAGCCGCATGACGCCCGCGACGAGGCAGAGGCCCGCACCGATGGAGAGCAGCACGATGAGGCTCGTGGGCATCTTCTGCTTGACGAAGGAGACGATGCCGCCGACGAGGAAGAGACCGACGACGATCAGCAGGGTGGACAGGCTGTTCACAGGGCGCCCTTCGTGGAGGGGAGGATGCCGGCCGCGCGCGGGTCGCGCTCGCTGGCGTAGCGCAGCGCCCGGGCCAGCGCCTTGAACTGGCACTCCACGATGTGGTGGGCGTTGCGCCCGTAGGGTACGTGCACGTGCAGCGCGACCTGCGCCTGGGCGACGAAGGACTCCAGGATGTGGCGGGTCATCGTCGTGTCGTACTCGCCGATCATCGGCGCCATGTTCTCGGGCTCGGTGTGCACGAGGTAGGGGCGGCCGGAGAGGTCGACGGTGACCTGGGCGAGGGACTCGTCCAGCGGGACCGTGCAGTTGCCGAAGCGGTAGATCCCCACCTTGTCGCCGAGCGCCTGCTTGAAGGCGGCGCCGAGCGCGAGGGCGGTGTCCTCGATGGTGTGGTGGGAGTCGATGTGCAGGTCGCCGTCGGTCTTCACGGTCAGGTCGAACAGGCCGTGCCGGCCGAGCTGGTCGAGCATGTGGTCGTAGAACCCGACGCCGGTGGCGATGTCGGTCCGCCCGGTGCCGTCGAGATCGATCTCGACCAGCACCGAGGTCTCCTTGGTGGTGCGCTCCACGCGTCCAACGCGGTTCATGCCTCAAGCTCCTTCTTCAAGTCCCGTACCGCGTCGAGGAACGCGTCGTTCTCCTCCGGGGTGCCGGCGGACACCCGCAGCCACCCCGGTACGCCGTTGTCCCGGACCAGGACGCCCCGGTCGAGGATCCGCCGCCAGGCCTCGTGCGCGTCGGCGAACCGGCCGAACTGCACGAAGTTCGCGTCGGACTCCGTCACCGCGTAGCCGATCGCGCGCAGCTCGGCGACCAGCCGGTCGCGCTCCGACTTCAGCTGCTCGACATAGCCCAGCAGCGTGTCGGTGTGCTCCAGCGCGGCCAGGGCGGTCGCCTGGGTGATCGCCGACAGGTGGTACGGCAGCCGGACGAGCTGTACGGCGTCCACCACCGCCGGGTCGGCGGCGAGGTAGCCGAGGCGCAGGCCCGCCGCGCCGAACGCCTTCGACATGGTGCGGGAGACGACCAGGTGCGGCCGGCCCGCCAGCAGGGGCAGCAGCGAGTCGCCGTGGCTGAACTCGACGTAGGCCTCGTCCACCACGACCATCGACGGCTTGGCCGCCTGCGCGGCCTCGTACAGGGCGAGGACCGTCTGCGGCGGGACCGCGTTTCCGGTGGGGTTGTTGGGGGTGGTGATGAAGACGACGTCCGGCCGGTGCTCGGCGACGGCCCGCTCGGCCGCCGCGAGGTCGATGGTGAAGTCCTCGGCCCGCGGGCCGGAGATCCAGCCGGTGCCCGTGCCGCGCGCGATGAGCGCGTGCATCGAGTACGACGGCTCGAAGCCGATGGCCGTGCGGCCCGGTCCGCCGAAGGTCTGCAGCAGCTGCTGGATGACCTCGTTGGAGCCGTTGGCGGCCCACACGTTCTCGATGCCGAGCGGGTACCTGCCGGTCCTCGTCAGGTACTTGGCCAGCTCGGTGCGCAGCTGGACCGCGTCCCGGTCGGGGTAGCGGTTCAGGTCGCGGGCGGCCTCCCGCACCCGCTCCGTGATCCGCTCGACCAGCGGCTCGGGCAGCGGGTAGGGGTTCTCGTTCGTGTTCAGCCGTACGGGCACGTCCAACTGGGGCGCGCCGTAGGGGGACTTGCCGCGCAGCTCGTCCCGTACGGGAAGATCGTCGATGCCGGTCACTTGCTCTCGGGTACCTTCCAGCCGAACCTCGCCTTGATCGCCGCGCCGTGCGCGGGCAGGTCCTCCGCCTCCGCCAGCGTCACCACGTGGTGCGCGACCTCGGCCAGCGCGTCCTTCGTGTAGTCGACGATGTGGATGCCGCGCAGGAAGGACTGGACGGACAGGCCCGAGGAGTGACAGGCGCAGCCGCCGGTGGGCAGGACGTGGTTGGACCCGGCCGCGTAGTCGCCCAGCGAGACCGGGGCCCAGGGGCCGATGAAGACCGCGCCCGCGTTCTTCACGCGGTCGGCGACCGCGGCGGCCTCGGCGGTCTGGATCTCCAGGTGCTCGGCGCCGTACGCGTCGACGACCCTGAGGCCCTCCTCGATGCCGTCCACCAGGACGATCGCGGACTGCCTGCCCGCGAGGGCCGGGCGGATGCGGTCCTCGATGTGCTTGGTGGCCGCCACCTGCGGCTGCAGCTCCTTCTCCACCGCGTCCGCCAGCTCGACGGAGTCGGTGACCAGGACGGCCGCCGCGAGCGGGTCGTGCTCGGCCTGGCTGATCAGGTCCGAGGCCACGTGCACCGGGTCGGCGGTCTCGTCCGCGAGGATCGCGATCTCGGTGGGGCCGGCCTCGGTGTCGATGCCGATCCTGCCGGTGAAGTAGCGCTTGGCGGCGGCCACCCAGATGTTGCCGGGGCCGGTGACCATGTTGGCGGGCGCGCAGGACTCGGTGCCGTGCGCGAACATGGCGACGGCGGTGGCGCCGCCGGCCGCGTAGACCTCGTCCACGCCGAGCAGCGCGCACGCGGCGAGGATCGTCGGGTGCGGCAGTCCGCCGAACTCGGCCTGCGGCGGGGAGGCGAGGGCGATCGACTCGACGCCCGCCTCCTGGGCCGGGACCGCGTTCATGATCACGGACGAGGGGTAGACGGACCGGCCGCCCGGCGCGTACAGCCCGACGCGCTCGACGGGCACCCACTTCTCCGTCACGGAGCCGCCCGGCACCACCTGGGTGGTGTGGGTCGTACGGCGCTGCTCGCGGTGGACCAGGCGGGCGCGGCGGATGGACTCCTCCAGGGCGGCGCGCACGGCCGGGTCGAGGCCGTCGAGCGCGTCGGTGAGCGCCCGGGCCGGGACACGGACGGATTCCAGCCGTACTCCGTCGAACTTCTCCGCGAAGTCGATCAGCGCCGCGTCGCCACGATGATGCACGGCCTCGCAGATCGGACGCACCTTATCCAGGGCGGCCTGAACGTCGAAGTCGGCTCGGGGCAGCAGGTCGCGCAGGGCGGGGCCCTCGGGAAGGGCGTCGCCGCGCAGATCGATTCGGGAAATCACAGTCCCAATTCTCTCAGACCGGCGTCGGGAGCCGTCCGCGCGTATCAATGGCTGATACAGAACGTGGACCAACGGCCGGTACATACGCTGGCCGGAACCCGGAAGATCGCCTTCACGTCGGGTGTTCCGGCCGTCACTCAGCGGGCATGAACGGCTGTACGAACGCCTGTGGACAGCGGAGGGAGAAGGAACAGCGGTGACCGAGGGGGCCGGCCCGCGCGCCGGGGACCTGCCGGACGACCTGACCGCGGCCGAGGCGGGCATGTGGCAGGCCTTTCGCAACGGCAGCGGATACGACCTGAGCAGTGGGGACGCCGTCGTGGACGATCCGCACGGCGGTCACCCCTGGGGTCCGGAGCGGTCCGTGCGGGCGCGCGTCGTGTGCTGGCTGCTGCTGGGCGGGCCGCCGGCGCTCGCGGGACGGGTGTCCTCGCTGAAGCTCGTCGGGGTGCGGATCACCGGCACGCTGGACCTGGCGGGCGGCACGGTCGGGCCGTACGTCGAGCTGCGCGACTGCCGCTTCGACGACCAGGTGCTGCTGCCGGAGGCGCGGTTCACGACCCTGCGCCTGGTGAACTGCTCGGTCCCGCGGCTGGAGGCCGCCCGGGTGCACACCGAGGGCGATCTGCATCTGCCCCGCTGCCGCTTCCAGAACGGGGTGCGGCTGACCGACGCGCACATCGGCACCGACCTGCTGCTCAACCAGGCGATCGTGTACCGGGACCGCAGCGGCCGGTCGATCGCCGCGGACGGCATGACGGTCGGCCAGGACCTGCAGGCGGAGATGCTGGAGTCGCACGGCGAGCTGAGCCTGCGCAGCGCGACGGTCGGCGTCTCGCTCAGCCTGCGCGGCGCGAAGCTCGCCAACCCGTACTCCCGCCTGGCCCTGAACGCGCCCCAGCTGACCGTGGAGCGCACCCTGTACCTGACCCCGGCCGGCGTCGGCAGCCCGCTGCTGAGCGGCACCACGCCCGCGCGCGGGACACGGATCCAGCGGTTCGAGTGCCGGGGCGGGTTACGCCTGGACGACGGGCGGTTCGGGGACGCCGTCGACCTGGAGCGGGCCCGGTTCACCCTCACCGACGACCAGGAGCTGTCGCTGCGCCGGGTGCACGCGCCCGAGCTGCGCTTCCTCGGGGACCGGCCGCAGCGCGGGAAGGTCGTGCTGTCCGGGGCGCGGATCGTCAACCTGGTGGACCGGGCGAGCGCCTGGCCGGGCACCGGCAATCTCCACATGGCCGGCTTCGCCTACGAGAACCTCGTGCCGCAGGGCCCCTTCCCGCTGACCCGGCGCCTGGACTGGGTGGCGGCGGCCACCGCCGAGTACGCCCCGGAGCCGTACGAGCGGCTGGCTTCGGTGCTGCGGGCGGCCGGGGAGGACGAGGACGCGCGGGAGGTGCTGCTCGCCAAGCAGCGCCGGCGCCGCGAGACGCTGCCGCCGGCCGCCAAGATCTGGGGATTCGTGCAGGACTGGACGGTGGCCTACGGATACCGCCCCGGCCGGGCCGCGGTGTGGATGGCGGTGCTGTGGGCGGCGGGCACGCTCGCGTTCGCGCACGCCGACCACCCGCCGGTGAACCACGACAGCCATCCCTACTGGAGCCCGGCCCTGTTCACGCTGGACCTGCTGCTGCCGGTGGTCGACCTGGGGCAGGTCGGCGAGTGGCAGCTGCGCGGCGGCTGGCAGTGGCTGGCGACCGCGATGATCCTGCTGGGCTGGATCCTCGCCACGACGGTGGCGGCGGGCGCCACCCGGCTGCTGCGCCGGAACTGACCGGTTTTGCCGCACAGCGGCCGCACAAAAGTTGAACAGTCACCTTTTGCCGGTCCTTGACCTACGGCCGTACAACTTTCCGCGACTTCTCCCAAGCCCCTGGCGCGCTCCCGACCTGCGGACTTTCAATAGGCGGCACCATGGCTCCGCTGCCCTCGTTCATCCGCCCCACCAGGATGACCAGACGCTCCGCGCTCCCGGCCGACCGGCCCCCGGCCGGGGCCGAGATCGTGCTCGA
>NZ_JBSGDB010000222.1:0-13944 GCF_053602155.1 Streptomyces sp. NPDC004561 | reverse complement strand
GGGGCCCGTCCGGGCGAGGGCCCCGGCCAGGAGCAGTGCCGTGAGGGCGGTGAGCGCGGTGCCCCGCCAGCCGAGGGCGGCGAGCAGCGGGGCGGTGAGCGCGGTGCCGAGGGCGCCGATCGTGAAGTAGAGCACGAGGTAGACGCTGCTGAGGCTGCCGGAGCGCTGCGGATCGAGGGCCATGACGCGGCTCTGGTTGGCGGCCTGGGCGGCGAAGCAGCCGGCGTCGAAGAGGGCGAGGCCCAGCGCGGTGACCGGTGGCGTGTTCAGGCCGGTGGCCAGCAGGGCCGTGCCGGCGGCGGCGCCCAGCATGCAGAGGCTGATGACGGTGGCGCCGCCGTACCGGTCGGTGAGGCGCCCGGTGAGCGGGAGGGCGGCGAAGCCGAGCAGCCCGGACAGGCTGTACAGGCCGATCGCGGTCGGGCCGAGGGAGTACGGCGGCTGCGCGAGGGCCAGGGCGAGGGCCACCCAGACGAGGTTGAAGGCGAAGTACCACAACCCTCCGGTGGCGACCGCCCGGCGCAGCCGCGGCTGGGCCAGCAGCGGAGGGAGTGCTCTGAGGGTGCCGCCGTAGCTGTGGCGGGGGTGCGGCCGTTGGCTCGGCAGGAGCTTCGCGGCGGCGAGCGCGCCGAGCAGGGCGAGAGCGGCGAAGACGAGGAGCATGCGCCGCCAGCCGAGCAGATCGCTCAGGGTCCCTCCGGCGAGGCGGCTGAGCAGGATGCCCGCCGACATGCCGGCGGCCACGGTGGCGACTCCGGTGCCGCGTCGTCCGGGCGGCGCGTGGCGGCCCGCGATGCTGCCGGCCTGGGCCGCGACACTGGCGGCCGCGCCGATGAGGAGGTAGGCGGCCAGGAGCACGAGCGCGCCGTGCGCGGCCGCGGCGAGGGTGAGGGCGGCGGCCAGTGCGGTGAGCTGTGCGGCGACCAGGCGGTTGGGGGCGAGGTGGTCGGTGAGCGGCAGCAGGAGCGCGAAGCCGGTCATGCAGCCGGCCAGCGCCGCGGTCGGCACGAGGCCGATCACGGAGAGCGGGACGCGCAGATCGGCGGCGACCGTGGTGAGCGCGGGCTGGACGGCGTAGTTGTTGGCGATCGCCGTGCCGGCGACGCAGGCGAGCAGGAACGTCCCGCCTCGGGACGGCGCACCGGTCACGGCTGGGTGCCGCGGCTGAGGATGACGGCGTAACGGCAGTCGGCGGCCGTGGTGTTGGCGAAGACGCGCGGGCCGGGCTCGCCGAGTTCGATGGTGTCGCCCGCGTCGAGTTCGTGGATGTCGTCGCCGTCGTGGAAGGTCAGCCGGCCGTCGAGGACCCAGACGACCTGTCGTACGAAGGCGAAGGCCGCGGCCGGGTACGGCACCCGGGCGCCGGCGGGCAGACGGATCTCGGCGACCTCCGCGGGGAAGTGCGGGCCGGTGATCTGGCGGCGCCGGTAGCCGGTGCCGGGGTCCTGCCACTCGGCCGTGTCGGTCCGGCGGCGCACGTCCGCTCCCTGGGCCGGATCCTGCGCGGTCCCCTCGGCGAGGGCGAGCAGGGAGGCGACGCTCAGCTGGAAGGCGGCGGAGAGCTTGCCGAGCACGACGGCGGTGGGGCTGCTCTCGCCGCGCTCGATGCGGTTGATCATGGCACGGGAGACTCCGGAGGCCTCCGCGAGCTGGGCCAGCGTCCAGCGGCGCCGCTCCCGTTCGGTGCGGATGCGCGCCGCGATCCGCCCCACCAGAGGATCTACTATGTTGGACATGAATCCAATATACGAGAGGCAGCGGGTCGTGACGGTGCGCCCGGCGCACCCCGGCGACGTGGAGGCCGTTCGCGCGATCCGCAACCACGCGATCGAGCACTCGACGGCGCTGTGGACGGACACCCCGCAGTCCTCCGCGGAGGGAGTGGCCTGGCTGGCCGCCCACCTGGCGCGCGGCTCGGCGTTCGCGGCCGAGGTGGACGGCGAGGTGGCCGGGTTCGCCGTCTACGGCCCGTGGCGGGCGCTGGAGGGATACCGGCACACGGTCGAGGACTCCGTCTACGTCCGGGAGGGCCGGCACGGGCTAGGCATCGGCTCCGCCCTGCTGACCGCCCTCATCGCCGGGGCGCGCGAGGCCGGCCATCACGTCATGATCGCCGGTATCGAGGCGGACAACGCCGCGTCGGTCCGCCTCCACGAACGGTTCGGCTTCCAGCACGCCGGAACCGTGCGAGAGGTCGGACTCAAGTTCGGCCGTTGGCTCGACCTGACGATCATGCGCCTGGCCCTCGACTGACCGGGCCGGCGCACGGTCCGGCGTCCATGGCCGGATCGCGTCCGGCGCGAGGAGATTACCCGGGCGCGCGGAGACGCGCCCGAACACGGGTGACCGTGCGGGGAATGCAGGTGAATCGGCGCCCGAGAACGGCGCACACCGAACACCGGAGAGCTCGATGCCGTCGGGGAATCCGACGGAAACGGTTTTCCAACCATGACCGGTTGAAGTCTTATTGGACGTTGCCGGTATCTGCTTCAGTGGATCGCATTGTGCATCACACCCACTGAGGAGGCCACATGGCCGAAGTCACGAAGGTGGTCCGTCCCGCGATCACGGCGTCGTCGCGTCCGTGCGCGTTCGTCTCGCCGGACAAGGGCAACGCCCCGACCATCACGCCCGTCCGCAAGCAGGTGGAGACCGACACGGCCCCCGCTGAGCAGCGCAAAGAGTGTGAACCGGCCTAACGGCTGAAGTACCCCGGGGCCCCGCCGCCGGCCGGGCCCCGGTCTGTCGCGCGGGCCGGACCGGGAGCCGGGAGCGGTCCGTGCCCCAACGGCCGTGCGCCGGAGCGCTTTTCACCGACGCCGTGCCGCGCACCGCGCGCCGAGCCGCGGGGTACGTCGCACCGGAATTCGTGACACGCAGGGAGAAGTCTTCAGCCATGCAGAATTCGATGTTCCAGTCCTCGCGCTACGTCCGCACCCTGCGCGCCGCGGACGACCGGGATTTCACGTCATTCGGGGGCAGGCTCGATTCCTGCGCGGACGACGAGCGAACCATGGCCTTTCATTCACTCTTCGGAAATGCGCGGCTGATCGACCGGGACATCGTCGAACTGCTCAGGGACGCCTCCCGGGGCATGAGCTGGGAGCGGCTGCGGGAACGGGTGGACGACGCGTCGCTGCGCGACCTCGTCGAGTCCCGGTTCCTGGTCGAGGCGGGGCACGACGAGGCCGAGGAGATCGACGCCCTGCTGTCGAGCAGGCAGAGCGCGCTCAGCAGCGGCGTGTTCCACTCCTCCATCCAGCTCGTGCTCACCAACGCCTGCAACTTCTCCTGTCAGGGCTGTTTCGCGTACAACTTCGACGGCGGGGTCGAGGAGCGCAACACGTCCGGGGAGTCGGTGAAACCCGGTCCGGTCCTCGTCGAACTGCGCCGCTCGCGCCAGGACTCGGGCCCGACCCTCGCCCGGGGCGACTGGAACCACGGCTCGGACGAGGGCCGCAACCCCTCGATGCACATGTCCCGCGAGGTGGCCGAGAAGACCGTCCAGGAGGCCGTCGAACTGCGCAGGGCCAACGGCGGCGGCCATCTGACGGTGTCGTTCTTCGGCGGGGAACCCACCCTGGCACGCGACACCATCCTGCATGTGCTGCGCACCTTCGGCGACAGCCACGAGGGGGTCACCCTCTCCTACGACCTGACCAGCAACGGCTCCCGCATCGACGACGACCTGCTGGCCGCGCTCGCCGAGCACCGCGTGGACACCACCGTCTCCATCGACTATCTGGTCCCGGAGACCGGTGAGTTCCGCGGCGGCCAGCAGCAGCGCACTCCCTGGGCCGTGGTCCGCAAGGCGATCGTCGACATGAAGGCCGCGGGCGTCCCGGTCAGCATCACCTCGGTGCTCTCCCAGTACACCTGGGACAAGTGGGGCACCCCGCTCATCGACTTCGTCGCCGAGGCCGGCCTGGACAGCCTGGACGTCATCGTGTCGTTCCAGGCCAAGGAGTTCTTCCAGCGGCACAACCCGCACGACGTGGCGCAGCGGCTGCTGGCCGCCGTGGACTACGGGCGTGAGCGCGGCGTACAGCTCAGCGGCTACTGGTACCAGACCTTCCAGATGATCATCGACGAGGCCAAGTGGGCCGAGCAGGCCGACTACAAGACCTGCCCGGCGGTCGGCCGGCAGCTCTCCATCGAGCCCAACGGCAGTGTCTTCGCCTGCAAGGCGACCGCCCGCAAGCTGGGCACCATCGACGACTGGCGCGGCATCTTCTCCTCCCCCGCCTACCAGGACTACGGCATGCGGGCCTACACCAACGGCCCCGGCTGCCAGGGCTGTGAGCTGCAGGGCACCTGCTCGGGCGGCTCCGCCGGAGCGCTGGAGGAGGAGAACGGCTCCATCCAGGTGATGTCGCCCGGCTACTGCGCCTACATGCGCGAGGTGGTGCAGGGTCTCCTGGAACGCCATCACACGCAGAGCCTAGCCACCCTGTCCTGACCCCGGCCCCGACGAACTCCGCAACGGACCGCCCGCGCACGGCGGTCCGCCGAGCCACGACCCGGCCCCGCCACCTTGGCCCGGGCCGAGGAAGGGTGACTGGTTCCATGGCAACGATCGGAATGCACTTCGGCCACGACGCCGGTGCCGCGCTCACCGACGGGGGCGGCTACCACGTCATCGAGGCCGAGCGCCGCCTGGGCTTCCGCCATGTGTGCGGCGGCAACGGCGACTTCCCGAAGGCCGCCGCCGAGTGGCTGGCGGAGCTGCGGGAGCGGGCGGCGAGCCCGGTGACCCGGATCGCGGTGGCCGACTGGTACACGCCGAGGTGCGAGGTGCTGCCTCCGGCACTGGTCGAGCTGGTCAACGAGGACGCCCGCTGGACGGCCACCGGCGGCGGGGGCCTCGCCGACGCGGTGACCCGGGTGATCAAGCCCCTGGACTGGCCGCTGGCCAAGGGGTTCGGTGACATCACCCTGACCGCCGTGCGCCACCACTACGCGCACGCCGCCCTCGCGTACTACACCTCCGGGGCCCGCAAGGCGCTGGTGGTGGCCCTCGACGGGACGGGCAACTACGCCGAGTGCGGCATGGTCTGCCTCGGCGACGGCGACCAGCTCACCCCGGTGATGTCCTTCACGAACCGAAGCGGCCCGCGCTTCGGCCTGGTCTACGAGGCGCTCGCCCGGCGTGTGCACGGCAGCCAGTTCGACACCGGCAAGCTGCTCGGACTGACGGCCACCGGGGACACCGACCCGGACCTGCTGCCGGTGCTGCGCGCCATGCTGATCCCGCAGTCCACCCGGCGCGCCTCGTCGGACCTGTACGAGCCGCTCGACGAGGACCGGCTGACCGGCACCGCGCTGCGCTATGCCGACAGCTGGTGGGAGTACGACCCGGTCAGCGGCGGATATCTGGACGCGGGCCTGGCCGACTCCTCGGACGACGACGTCGTGCACTCCTTCGGATCGGTCTTCCCCGACGAGATCCGCACCGCGGACGGCCGCGCCACGCAGGTCGGCACCTCCCCCGACGAGCGCGTGTGCCGGGACCTTGCGGCCACCCTGCAGAGCGCCGTGGAGCGGGACCTGACCCGGCTGGTCACCGGAATCAGCCGCCGCTTCCCCAGCTACGCCACGCTCTGCTACGCGGGCGGCTGCGCGCTCAACATCACCGCCAACAGCCTTCTCGCGGAGTCGGGCCAGTTCACCCGGGTGTCCATCCCGACCTGCTGCGACGACTCGGGGATCGCGCTGGGCGCGGCGCTGGCCGTCGCCGGACCTGCCGACCGGCCGGCCCTGCTCGGCCGCTCGGCCTGGGCGCCGCTGGCCTACGCCGGCCCACCGCTGGAGGGCCTGGACAAGGCGGACCGTGGTGCCACCGCCCCGACCGGCGACCTCGCACGGCGGCTGAGCGGGCTCGGGCTGTCCGTGCACGGCTCCGACGGCGAGGAGGAGTTCCTCGACAGCGTCGCCGGGCTGCTCGCCGACCGGCGCTGTGTGGCATGGCTGGAAGGCGGTATGGAGACCGGGCCGCGGGCGCTGGGCCACCGCTCGCTGCTGGTCTCGGCCCACTGGAGCGGCGCCCGCCGGTACGTCTCCCAGACGATCAAGCAACGGGAGTGGTTCCGGCCGGTCGCGCCGATCTGCCCGGAGGAGGTGGCCGACCAGTACTTCACCGGGCCCCTGGACCACACCGAGACCATGCTGTTCGCGGTGCGGGTGCGGCCCGACCGGGCCCGGCAGCTCGCCGAGGCGCGGCACATCGACGGCACGGCCCGCCTGCAGACCGTACGGCCCGACGCGCAGCCCCTGCTGCACCGGCTGTGCCACGCCGTCGGCGCCCGCACCGGGCTGCCCGTGCTGATCAACACCAGCGCCAACGGTGGCGGCCGCCCCATCCTCAACCGCCTCGACGAAGCACTGGAGTTGCTCCTGCGGACCGAGCTGGACGCCGTGGTGCTGCCCGGGCACCGCCTGATCGCCGAGTGACCCCGCCCCCGTCCAGCACCCTGGAGAGTGTCTGTGGCCCCCATCCAACTGCGTGACATCCACAAGACGGAGCCGCTGCGCGTCCTGTCCCCGGCGGACTGGGAACACTGGGTCGGCCAGGGCTATGTGATCGTGCGCCGGGCGGTGCGGCCGGAGACGGTGGCCGCCCTCGCCGAGGGCCTGGCCTCCTTCCTCGACATGCGCCCCGAGGACCCCTCGACCTGGACCTCGCCGCACACGGGCAACGACCGGCTGCCGGGCCACAGCGGACTGGTCGAGATGTACAACCACCAGGCGCAGTGGGACGTACGGCAGGCTCCGCGGATCCACCAGGCGTTCGCCGACATCTGGGACCGCACGGACCTGTGGGTCACCATCGACTTCGCGAACGTCAACCCGCCCAACCGGGGACCGCGCGCCTTCGACGGGTTCGTCCACTGGGACGTCGACACCTCCGCCGATCCGCTGCCGGTCAGCTGCCAGGCGGTGCTGTCCCTCACCCAGGGGGACGAGGAGATCGGCGGCTTCCAGTGTGTGCCGGAGATCTTCGCCGAGTGGGAGAAGTGGGTGAGCGGCCAGCCCGCCGACCGCGACCCGTTCACCCCGGACATCACCGGCTGCTCGATCACCACGCCCCGGGTGGCGCCCGGTGACCTGATCATCTTCAACAGCCTGCTGCCGCACGGGGTGCACCCCAATGTCTCCGAGTCCCGGGTGCGCATGGCCCAGTACCTGACCATGGCGCCCGCCTGGGAGGAGAACGCCGAACTGCGCGAGGCCCGGGTGCGGTTCTGGCGCGACCGGATCCCGCCGCATCCGCCCGAGGGCGGGATGCGCAAGGACGAGGCCGCGCTGTACGGCCCTGCGACGCTGAGCGAACTGGGCGAGCGGCTGCTGGGCCTGCGGGCGTGGTCCGAGGGGGGCGTTGTTGGCTGACACCGCCAGACAGGGGACCGGGCACGGCCGCCGGGCGGACCTGGGACGCCCGTTCCGCTGGCTGTGGGCGTCGACCGCCGCCTCCAACGCGGGCGACGGCATCACCCGTACCCTGCTGCCGCTGCTGGTGGTCGCGCACCATCCCGATCCGGCGGCGGTCGCGGGGCTGACCACCGTCAACATGCTGCCCTGGCTGCTGTTCGCGCTCCCGGCCGGAGTCCTCGTGGACCGGGTGGACCGGCGCCGGATCGTACTGGGCAGCAACCTGGTGCGTGCGGGCGCCCTGCTCGCCGCGACACCGGTGCTCGCGGACCACCGCTCCCTTCCTCTGCTGTACGCGCTGGCGTTCGTGCTGGGCATCGCCGAGACCCTCGCCGACACCGCGGCGCCCGCGATGCTGCCGCGCCTGGTCGAAGAACAGCAGTTGGAGCGGGCCAACGGGCGGCTGTCGGCGGCGCAGATCCTGCTCAACGAGATGGTCGGACCACCCGTCGCGGGCCTGCTCGTCGGTCTGACCGCCGTCGCGGCACTGGCCACCGGCGGGGTGCTGTACACGCTGGCCGCGCTGCTGCTGGTCGGTCTCGCCCCGCTCGTCCGCGGTGACGCCGCTCCAGGTGGGGCGGCACGCGGCGGGGTGCTGCGGGACATCCGGGCGGGTCTCGGCTTCGTCCTCGGCCATCGCACCCTGCGGCTGACGCTGGCCGCGAGCGCCCTGTACGGCCTGGTGTTCTCGGCGACGTTCTCGATGCTGGTGCTGCTGAGCGACCGCGCCCTGGGGCTGAGCGGGACCGGGTACGGGCTGCTGCTCGCCGCCGGTTCGCTGGGCGCCGTCGCCGGCAGCTGGCTGGCGCCCCGGGCCGCCGACCGGCTGCCCACCGTACGGCTGGCGCGGTGGTCCCTGGTGGCGTCCGGTGTCGCGTATGTCGCGCTGGGCCTCGGACGTCAACCGGTCCTGGCCGCACTGGCGCTCGCCGCCAACGGCGTCTTCATGATGGGCTGGAACATCCCCGTCATGTCGCTGCGCCAGCGGCTCACACCGGAGGAGCTGCAGGGCCGGGTGATGAGCGTGTCCCGGCTCTGCGCCTGGGGCTCCATGCCGATCGGCGCCACACTCGGCGGCCTGCTCGCCGCAGCCCTCTCCGTGCCCGCGGTGTTCGTGGTGTGCGGAACCGTCCTGGCCGCCGGCGCGCTGCTGCTGCTCGCGCCGCTGCGCGAGGACCCGGCCACGCTCGCCGACCGGCCCGCGAACGGCGACCTACTCGACAAGGGATGACCATTGGACACACAGCTCTATGACACGGTGATCGTCGGAGGCGGCCCGGCCGGCCTCAACGGGGCGCTGTACCTGGGGCGTTCACGCCGCCGTGTGCTGCTGATCGACTCGGGCGACGCCCGCAACATGGCGGCCGGGGTGATGCACAACGTCCTGACCAACGACGGGGCGACGATCGCCGACTTCCGGGCCCGCTCCCGCGCGCAACTCGCCCCGTACGACGTGACGTTCCGCGACGACGAGGTGGTCTCCGCCGAACCCGACGGCGACCGGGTGGTGATCGCCACCAAGGAGTCCGGCACCTTCCGTGCCCGTACGGTGCTCTGGGCGGCCGGTGTGCGCTCGGTGCTGCCACCGGTCCCGGGGATCGCGGACCTGTGGGGCGGGTCGGTCTTCGAGTGTCCGTACTGCCACGCCTGGGAGGTGCGCGAACGCGGCTTCGCCGTGTACGGGGGCACCGTGCCCAGCGAGTGTCTGGCCGCGACCCTGACGGTGTGGTCCGACACCATCACCTACCTCACCGACCGGCGCGAGCTGCCCCGGGACGAGCGGGACCGGCTCACCGCGGCCGGCGTGCCCGTCGTCACCGACCGGGTCAGCGAGCTGAAGCCGCATCCCGAGGGTGTCGAGGTGGTGTTCGAGGACGGCCGGTCCACGAGCTACGGAGCCATGTTCCTGCACCTGGACACCGAGCCGCGCATCGCCCCGCTGCGCCCCTGGCTGCAGGCCCCGGACCTGGAGTCGGTGCAGACCGACGAGCGCGGCCGCACCAGCCTGCCCCGGCTGTACGTGGCCGGGGACCTCGGCCGCAACATGCAGCAGGCCGCGATGGCCGCCGCCAGCGGCGGGCTGGCGGCCATGGCCGTCAACGCAGACCTCGTCCGGGAGGACCGCCCCGGCTCCCTGCCCGAGCCGCCGCCCCCGGCGCCGGCCCGCTGAGCGCACTCAGCCCATCCGCCCACGCCACGGGAGCCCTTCGCGATGACGTCACCCCGCGCCGAGTTCACCCCGCACATGGAGCACTACACCTTCTTCCTGGAGGACCAGCCCTACCTGGGGTACTTCCAGTACGGCAACGAGAAGACACCCGTCCACACCACCGACCGGCACGGCTTCCGGGTCACCCCGGGCCCCGGCGGGCTGCGGGCGACGGTCGGCGACGACCGCCCCGACGGCCCGGCACGCGTGCTCGCGGGCAGTTCCGCGGTCTTCGGCGTCGGCGCCACCGACGACACCGCCACGATCACCGCACGGCTGTGGAACACCCACGCACCCCGGCTGCCCTGGCTGAACATCGCCGGGCAGAGCCACAACTCCGCCCAGGAACTGATGCTGTTCACGCTGTTCCTGCACGAACTCCCGCCGATCGAGGACATCGTGCTGCTCTCCGGGGTCAACAACCTGGTGCTGAGCAGGCTGCCGGAGGAGAAGCAGGGCCGGCACGGCGCCTTCTTCGACTGCGGGCCCGCCCCCGACGTCGTACCGCCGCCGGACCAGCGGGTCGCGCACGCGGCCGAGTTGACCGTGCGGCACCTCGGTGGGTGGAAGACGCTCGCGGACGGCCTCGGTGCCCGGCTGACCTTCGTCCTCCAGCCGCTCGCGCCGTGGGTGCGCGAGGAGCCGCTGCCCCGTGAGCAGTTGCTCTTCGAGGAGCTTGACGAGGTCTCCAACTTCCGCCGGTTCCACCACGACATCTCCACCATGGCGGTGGGCCGCGCCTACGCGGACCGGCTGGCCACCGGGTGCGCCCGGCTGGACGTGCCGTTCCTGGACATGAACGTGGCGCTGGCCGAGGCCGCCGGGCCGGAGGACTGGCTGTTCATCGACCGCGTGCACTGCACCGATCTGGGCTACGACCTCGTGGCCCGGCAGCTGGCGGACCGCCTCGACCTGGCGTGAGGAGCCCCGACATGCACGACGAGAGCGCACCGGCGCCCGTCTCGGCCGTCCGCCGCCTCGTCTCCTGGCTGCGGCACCGGGGCCGGCCCGGGCCCTCCCCCAGCGCCCCGCCGGACCCGCCTACCGCCTCACCGTCCCGGATGCGGCCGCAGCCCGAGGACGACGCCTCCGTCTACCCCCTGTTCTGACATGGGGATCGGCATGGGCGGCGGCCCCGACGGCCCGGTCCTGGGCATCTCCGCCTACTACCACGACAGCGCGGCAGCCCTGGTGGCCGGGGGCGCCCCGCTCGCGGCGGCGCAGGAGGAGCGGTTCACCCGGCGCCGCCACGACCCCGGCTTCCCCGCCCAGGCCGTCGCGTTCTGCCTGCGCGAAGCGGGGCTGCGCCGAGACGAGCTGGCGGCCGTGGCGTTCTACGAGGACCCGGCGCTGAAGTTCCGCCGGGTGCTGGCCACCTGGCTGGCCACCGCCCCGCACGGATTCCCGGTGTTCCGCCGGGCGTTCCCGCAGTGGGCCGGTGGGAAGCGGCGCGCCCTGGACGACGTACGGGCGCGGCTCGGCGGCCTGGCGCCGGGGCGGCCGCTGCCCCCGGTGGTGGCGCACCGGCACCACGCCTCGCACGCCGCGTCGGCGTTCTATCCGAGCCCCTACCCGTCGGCGGCGGTGCTGTGCGTCGACGGCGTGGGCGAGTGGGAGACGACGACGCTGTGGCACGGCCGGGGCACCGAACTGGTCCCGCTCGCGCAACTGCGCTTCCCGCACTCGCTCGGCTTGCTGTACTCGGCGTTCACGTACTTCTGCGGCTTCAAGGTCGACTCCGGGGAGTACAAGCTGATGGGCCTCGCGCCGTACGGGACCCCCCGCTACGGGCCGCTCATCCGGGAGAGGCTGATCGACGTCAAGCCGGACGGCTCGTTCCGCCTGGACCTGCGCCACTTCGCCTTCCAGTACGGCCGGACCATGGTCGGCCGGGCCTTCGAGGAGCTGTTCGACGGACCTCGCAGGGAGCCCGAAGGCCCGCTCACCGAGCGGGAGTTCGACCTGGCGGCCTCCGTGCAGCAGGTGACCGAGGAGGTGATGCTGCGCCTTGCCCGGACGGTGCTGGGCCGTACCGGGGAGCGACGGCTGTGCCTGGCCGGCGGTGTGGCGCTCAACTGCGTGGCCAACGGCCGGCTCCTCGCGGACGGTGTCTGCGACGAGCTGTGGGTCCAGCCGGCGGCAGGCGACGCGGGCGGGGCGCTGGGCGCGGCCCTGGCCGAGTCGCACCGCCGGGGAGCACCCCGCACCCATGCGGTGAGCGGGGCGGACGCGATGGCGGGGGCGCTGCTCGGCCCCGCCTGCTCCGACCGGGAGATCGAGGAGTTCCTGACCCGGGGCGGACACCCCGCCGTGCGGCTGCCGGAGCGGGAGCTGGTGGAGCGTGTCGCGGCGGAGCTCGCGGCGGGCCGGGTGGTGGGCTGGTTCCAGGGGCGGATGGAGTTCGGGCCACGGGCGCTGGGCAACCGGTCGATCCTCGCGGACCCGCGCGATCCGGCCACGCAGTCCACGCTCAATCTCAAGACCAAGTTCCGGGAGTCCTTCCGGCCGTTCGCGCCGGCGGTCCTCGCCGAGGACGCCAAGGACTGGTTCGACCTGGCGCAGGAGAGCCCGTACATGCTGCTGACCGCGCAGGTCGCCGCGGCCCGGCGGCGGGAGTGCGGGGCCGCGGCCGAGGGCGCGACGGGTCTCGATCTGCTGCGGGTGCCGCGCTCGACGATCCCGGCGGTCACCCATGTCGACGGTTCGGCCCGGGTGCAGACGGTCACGGCCGGGCACAACGCGCGGTTCCACGCCCTGCTCACCGCCTTCCGGGAGCGCACGGGATGCCCGGTGCTGGTGAACACCTCGTTCAATGTGCGCGGGGAGCCGATCGTGCGCGACGCCGGGGAGGCGTACACCTGTTTCATGCGCACGCGGATCGACCTGCTGGTCCTCGGTGACTTCCTGCTGGACAAACGGGACCAGCCCGAGTGGCGGGAGGAGGGCGACTGGCGTGCCGCGATCCCGATGGACTGACCGGCTGGGGCGGCTGGGGCTGGCCGCGCTGTACTTCGGGGTGGTCACTCCGGCCGGGCTGTGCGTACGGGTGGTGCGGGATCCGCTCCGGCGTTCCTGGGACGACCGCCGGACGAGCTATCTGACCCGCCCGATGCGCCGCCGCCGCTGACGAGGCGGTCGGGCCCGGCGTGGATCATCGTCCGCCCGGGTTCGTCGCCGAGGTCACCACCACGCGCCGTGTGCCGAGCACGAGCACGCGCGAGTCGGCCTCGGCGAAGCCGCAGTCCGTCGCCCAGGCGCTCGCCTCCTGCGCGGTGCGGGGCAGCGGCACATCAGGGGCGACGTGTGTCGCGAAGCGGCCCGAGGGGCGAAAGTGCGTGGCCAGCGGCAGCGTGAACCCCACCCGGCCGCCGGGCCGCAGGGCCCGCCGCCAGTCGGCCGGCGCCCGGCGCCCCAGGAAGTGGAGCGAGGAGGCGCAGAGCACGACGTCGAGGGAGTGATCGGCGACCGGCAGCGGTACGGCGTCGGCGATCCGCCAGTCGATCGCCGTGCCGAGGCCCAGTGCCTCGGCGCGGCCCCGGCCCGCCGCCACCATTCCGGGAGACAGGTCGACGGCCAGGACGGCCTGGGCGGTGCCGGGACGGGTCTCCGCGAGGTGCAGGGCGACGGCGCCCGCTCCGCATGCCACGTCCGCGACCGCCTCTGCCGGACCGGGGGCCACCCATGCGATCAGGGCCCGGGCGATCTCCTCGTGGTGCCGGTGGTCGTAGCTCTCGGCCAGCTCGTCGAACGCTCCGGCCAGCGTTGCCCTCTCCATCACCGTCCGATCCTAGGGCCTGCCGGGTGGCCAGGGCCCGGATCACGAAGACGCCGATCGCCGTCGTGATCGCCGGCCGGACGGGGGCGTACGGCAGGAAGGGGAACGAGGAGACGAGGCAGAGGATGACGAAGAACGGGCCGGCCGAGCGGACCCGTGCCGTGTCCGTAGGCAGGGCGACGCTCATGAAGGAGCTGTTCCGGTCGGACGTGCCATCCGGCTCATCGGCGGGTCCTTTCTACTGCCCCGAGCGCGTTTCGAGCCTCGGCCGAAGGACATCGGCACGCCATACGGGGTACGCCGTCCGGGCGTTGCCGCGGGGGCGTGGGTGCGGTTGCCGGCGGCCCGGGCGGTCCCGAGATGCGGCGCTCGCCGGGCGGCCGTTTACTGAAGGCCGTTCACCGAAGCCCACCGGACGCATTGCCGAGTACCCCTGGCGCATGGCTGATCGCCATCGGACGTGTGGCCGGATGCCTGGATGCGCCGCGTCCGGCCGCCGGAGGGAGGCGTCCCGCGTGCCGACCCGACCGAC
>NZ_JBSGDB010000221.1:0-13980 GCF_053602155.1 Streptomyces sp. NPDC004561 | reverse complement strand
GGTCGATGGAGACGCCGGGCTCGGCGGCCACCTCGGACTTGAGCAGCGCGTCGGCGCGGGGCGCGGCGGTGCGCCGGACGGCGACAATGGTGTCAGTCGGCCGAGCAGGCCGACCCCGGCCCCGTGGACTCGAACCGACCAGATCTTCGTCGGCGAGCCTACCCGGCTGGTCCGGCCCGCCGCGCACCTGTGGCCGTCAGGTGTGGGACGCGGCCGGCGTGCGACCGGTCTCGCGGACATGGTCTGCGGGCCGGGCCGTGCGTGGCGTCTTCACAGTGGGGCGCACCTGGGCCATCATGATCGGCCGTCAGCCGTTTGCCGTAGGCGAAGAGGTGAGGCACATGGCAAGGCTCCGCCCGGGTGAGGGGATTCTCCGCCGCAAACCCATCGAGCACATCGAGGAGACGGAGGTCGGCGAGGGCCCCCGGCTGGAGAGGTCGCTCGGGCTGTGGCAGCTCACGGCGATCGGTGTGGGCGGCATCATCGGCGCCGGCATCTTCACGCTCGCCGGCACGGTGGCCCACGGCACGGCCGGGCCCGCGGTGCTGGTGTCCTTCCTGATCGCCGGCGTCGCGAGCGCGTGTGCGGCGCTGTCGTACGCCGAGTTCGCGGGGCTGATCCCGAAGGCGGGGTCGGCGTACACCTACGGCTACGCGGTGCTCGGTGAGTTCGCGGGCTGGTTCATCGGCTGGGACCTGCTGCTGGAGTACACGGCGATCGTGGCGGTCGTCGCGATCGGCATCTCCGGCTACTTCGGCTTCCTGGTCCAGGAGATGGGCGCGAACCTGCCGCACTGGATGCTGGGCGCGCCCGGCACCGGCCCCGGGCACCGGGTGGACCTGTTCGCGGTCGTGCTGTGCCTGCTGATCGCCTGGCTGCTGAATCTCGGCATCCGCAGCGCGGCCCGCTTCGAGACGTTCGTGGTCGCGCTGAAGGTGGTGGTGGTGCTGCTGGTGATCGCGGTGGGCGTGTTCCACATCAACAGCGCGAACTACCACCCCTTCTTCCCCTTCGGTATCAGCGGCGCCTTCACCGGTGCGGCGACGGTGTTCTTCGCGGTGTTCGGCTACGACGCGATGTCGACGGCGGCCGAGGAGTCGAAGGACGCGCAGCGGCACATGCCGAAGGCGATCATCTACTCGCTGGCGATCTCCATGGTGCTGTACGTGGCGGCCTGCCTGGTGCTGACCGGCATGCAGAACTACAAGGACATCGACCCGGAGAGCGGCTTCTCCTCGGCGTTCAAGTCGGTGGGGCTGAGCGGGCTGGCCGACGTGATCGCGGTGGGCGCGATCATCGGCATCCTCACCGTGATGTTCACGTTCATGCTGGGCGTGACCCGGGTGTGGTTCGCGATGTCCCGGGACGGCCTGCTGCCGAGGTGGTTCGCCAAGACGCACCCGACGAGGCACGTGCCGACCCGGGTGACCTGGATCGTCGGGGTGGCGTCGGGCCTCATCGCCGGGTTCCTGCCGATCGCCGAGGCGGCCGAGCTGACCAACATCGGCATCCTCCTGGCGTTCGTCGTGGTGTGCGCGGCGGTGATCAGGCTGCGCTACCGGCGTCCGGACCTGCCGCGCACCTTCCGCACGCCGTGGATGCCGTTCGTGCCCGCCCTGGGCATCGTCTTCTCGATCTGGCTGATCACGTTTCTGCAGTGGCAGACGTGGGTGCGGTTCGCGGTGTGGTTCGTGATCGGCTGCGTGATCTACTTCAGCTACTCGTACAAGCGCTCGGCGCTGGCCGGGCGCCCGCCGGCCGAGTGATCACTCCCCCATGACCAGGCCGTCCTTGGCGGCGCCGCGGCTGAGCACCACGTCCCGGATCCGGTCGCGGACCCCGCCCAGCTCGGCGCCCCCGGCGATGGCCCGGTTGACGTCGACGACGCGGCCCGCGTCGAGGTCGTACAGCTGCGGGAGGAACTCGGCCCGCGTGACCTGCCAGCGTCCGCCGGGACGGGCGGGCGGGGCGAAGGTGAAGCGGCCGATGGTGGACTCGTTGCTGCGCGAGTCGCGGGCGCCCCGGTCGTTGTACATCTCGCCGGCGATCTGGTCGCCCATGCCGTAGATCACCCAGGTGCCGTTGACCTTCTCGTACGGCTGCGGGACATGGGCGTGGGTGCCGAGGATCAGGTCGATGTCGGGGCGGCCGCCCGTGGCGGCGGCGGTGAGCCGCCGGGCGAGGTCGAGCTGCGTCTGGTCGGGGGCGTCCTGCCATTCGGGGCCCCAGTGCACGGAGACCACGACCACGTCTGCGCCGGCCTGCCGGGCGGCGCGCGCGTCGGCGATCATCCGGTCCGGGTCGGTCAGACTGACCGCCCAGGACGCTCCGGCCGGCAGCGGGCGGTCGCCGGTGCCGAAGGTGTACGACAGCTGCGCGACCTTCGCCGGACCGGCCTGGTACAGGGTCACGGAGCGGGCCTCGGCCTCGGTGCGGGCGGTCCCGGCGTGTCTGAGGCCCACCGCGTCCATCGTGTCCAGGGTGCGTTGGACACCGGGGGCGCCGTCGTCCAGGGCGTGGTCGGAGGCGGTGGAGCAGCCGTCGTAGCCGGTCTCGACGAGGCCCAGGGCCATCTGGGGCGGGGACTTCAGGGCGGGGGATCCGGAGCGCTCGCCGGCGGCGCCGTAGACGGTGTCCATGTGACACAGCGCCAGGTCGGCGCCGCTGATCACGGGTTCGACGCCGAAGAGCATGGGCCGGAAGTCGTAGCCGCCGCCTTGGGCGTCGTAGGCGGCGCGGTCGACCACGGAGGGGTGCGCCAGGACGTCACCCGAGGCGACGAGGGTGAAGCCGCGGGTGACGGCGGGCGCGGGCGCTCCGTCGACGGAGTCCTGCCGCTCCTGGTTCTGGCAGGCGGCCGCGGCGGCCAGGACGGCGGTCAGGGCCAGCGCCACCTGCTGTCTGCGTCCGATCATCAGTTCACCCCAGGATCATTTCGTCTGTACGGACGTCGTATGCGCAGACATTGCCGTGCCAGGCATATAGGTATAAAGGCGACTCTCCGTATAAGCAGCCCAGGTACTCTCATTGCCCCATCCGGAGCCACCCCCGAGCGGCCCAGGAACGCTCGCCCTACCGTTCGCCGACGCGATCGACCGTCCGTCGCAGAGCCGTGCGCGCGCCCTGTCCGCCGGCCGCCCCCCGCGCTGCGATACGGCCATGACGGCCGGAACCTCACTGATCCACCGCACGACACCGCCGACCCACGGGACGACGACCGCCGAGCACGAGCTGGCCGCGCTCCAGCGCGAGCACGGCGGCCCCCTCTTCGCCCTGCTGCTCCGGCTCTGCGACGGGGACCGGCAGCGTGCGGAGGACCTCGTCCAGGAGACGCTGCTGCGCGCCTGGCAGCACCCCGAGGCGCTGCACGCCACCGGCTTCGACTCCGTACGGCCCTGGTTGCTGACCGTCGCCCGGCGGCTCGCGATCGACGCCCGGCGGGCCCGGCAGGCGCGGCCCCCGGAGATCGGCGACGCCGTCCCGGAGAGCGCGCGGATCACCGCCGACCACGCCGAGCGGGCCGCCGCGATGCTGGACGTCCGGGAGGCTGTGAAGACACTCACGCCGGAACACCGTGACGTCCTTGTACTGGTGTATTTCCTCGGGGCCAGTGTGGCGGAAGCGGCACAGACCCTCGGCATTCCACCCGGTACCGTGAAGTCCCGCGCGTACTACGCGCTCCGTGCCCTGCGCCGGGTCCTTCCGGGTTATACGACCGACCTGCGGTGAAACCGGAAGCCTGGTCAAACCTCGGCAAAGCGCCTTGCTGTGGCCCCCTCCTGGGCAATGGGCTGTCCTCATCCATGTTCCGGGCGGGGGCGGGTCCCGGGGGAACGGGTGACGCGCACGCACCGGAGGAAGGGCAGGAAGGAATGCTGCACAGAGGTCACGAGAGCACGGACGGTACCGGCGGCGGTGAACTGGCCGTCCCCATGGCCTGGTTGTACGCCGAGTACATCGCCGACGAGCTGCTGCGCACCGGCGATCTGATGCCGCCGACGTCCTTCGAGTTCCGGGCCGGCCGGGACGCGCTGGCGCTGACCGTCTTCCTGTCCGACACCGACGGGGAACTCTCCGGCATCCGGGTGATCTCCCAGCTGGAGCACTGGCTGTCGCTGACGGCCTACGACCAGCCGTGGCGGGACTGGGTACAGGAGCGCATGGCCGAGCTGGCCGACCGGGCGGCCGGCTCCGCCGCCCCCTCGCCCGACCTGGCGCTGGCGGCGGACGCCTGGCGCTGGCTGGAGGAGACGGAGCTGCTGGCCCCGGACCTGGACGCGGTGCCGGGCGGCGGCGCGCTGATCGGCGAGGACGACGGACCGAAGGTATGGACCCCGGCCTGGCGGCTCGGACTGCCCCTGGGGCACCTGGCGATCCATCTGTTCTGACGGGCGGGGGCCTGGCGGCGAGCGGTGTCCGGGCGTCTTCCGGTCGCCGGGCGTCGTCCGGCCCGGGCGCCATGCTGTTTCCGGGTGGCGTCCGGTCCGCGTGTCGGCCGGGTTCCGGGCGTCGTCCGGCTGAGGGGCATGCTGTTTGCCGATGGCGTACGGCTGAGACGCATGCTGTTTCCGGGCGGCGTCCGGCCCGGAGGGCAGTCCGCTTCCGGGAGGCGTCCGGCCTGGGTGCCAGCCCGTTCCACGGCCGTCCGGTCCGCCGGTCGGTCGGGTTCCGGAAGTTTTCCGGAATCGGACCAATCCGTGGGCCGGGCCGCTCCGAATCTCTGTCCGCGATTCTCTGCGTGGCTTGAGTGATTCGGCTGTCGACTGCGTACGGATGGGAGCAAGGAGTAACCCCACCCACACCCATCGGCACGAGGATTCGGCATGAGGTCCCTGGAACGGCATCGCGACGTCGGCGCGTACGCGCTCGGCGTGCTGGACGAGGCGGAAGCCTTCCGCTTCGAGGACCACCTCATGGAGTGCCCTCAGTGCGCGGCACAGGTGACCGAATTCGGGCCTGCGGCACGGCAGTTGATGCTGTACCGACGGGCCACGCCGCGCTTTGTGCACCCCATGGCGCAGCCCGGTCCCCGGCTGCTGGACAGGCTGCTCGGCGAGCTGGGGCACCGGCACCGGGCGCGGCGCCGCCGTTTTCTGTACGGGCTGGCCGCCTCCGTGGTGCTGGCCGTGGCCGGACCGGGGATCGTGGCCTTCTCGGGACACGCCGATCCGGCGGCCGGGGTCGTCACGGCGACCGATCCGCACACCGGGGTGTGGGCCGAGGTCAGGGCCGCCGACGGGGACGCCGGCAGTCAGCTGCGGCTGAAGGTGAAGGACGGCACCGGGCCGCACACCTGCCGGTTCGTCGTCGTGGGCCGCGACGGCTCCGAACAGGTCATCGGCACCTGGACCGACTCCGGGCACGGCGCCCCCATGCTCACCGCGCTCGGCGCCTCCGCGATGCATCCGGACGAGATCGCCCGCTACGAGGTGCGCACCCAGGACGGGCAGCACCTGGTGACGCTCACCGCGCAGTAGCGGGTCACTTCAGCAGCCGGGAGAGTCTGCGGTCCGCGAGGGGCTTGCCGCCCGTCTGGCAGGTGGGGCAGTACTGCAGCGAGGAGTCGCTGAAGGAGACCTCGCGGATGGTGTCGCCGCACACCGGGCAGGCCTCGCCGGTGCGGCCGTGGACGCGCAGGCCGCTCTTCTTCTCGGACTTCAGCCGTCCGGCGGCCACCCCCCGGGAGCGCTCGACCGCCTCGGTGAGGGTGGTGCGCAGCGCCTCGTACAGCTGGTGGGTCTCCTCCGGGGTGAGGGACGCGGCGAGCTTGAACGGGGACATCCTCGCCGCGTGCAGGATCTCGTCGCTGTAGGCGTTGCCGATGCCGGCGATCAGGGACTGGTCCCGCAGGGCGCCCTTCAGCTGCCGTCTCTCGTCCTTGAGCAGGGCGGCCAGGCGGTCCTCGTCGAAGCCGGCGGCGAGCGGGTCGGGGCCGAGGCGGACGATGCCCGGCACCTCGTGCGGATCACGGACGACGTACACCGCGAGGCGTTTCTGGGTGCCGGCCTCGGTGAGGTCGAAGCCCTCGCCCGTCTCCAGCGCCACCCGCAGCGCGAGGGGGCCCTTGCCCGGCTTGGGCGGGCCGTCGGGCAGCCGGTCCTTCCACTGGAGCCAGCCGGCGCGGGCCAGATGGGTCACCAGGTGGAGTCCGCCGTCCGTCTCGAGGTCCAGGAACTTGCCGTGCCGGCGCACGGCGGTCACCCGGGCGCCCTCGAGGGCGGTGACGGGCGGGTCGTACGTCTTCAGGACGCTGACGGCGGCCGGCAGCACCCGCACCACCCGGCGGCCGACCAGGTGCTCGGTGAGGAAGTCCGTCAGCGCTTCTACCTCGGGCAGTTCCGGCATACGTCCAGAGTGCCATCCGGCACCGACAACGCCCCGCGGCTCACTCGTCGCCGTCGGTCAGCCGGAACTCGCACCAGACCGCCTTGCCGCCGCCGCGCGCCTCCACGCCCCAGTCGTCGGCGAGCATGTCCACGAGGAGCAGGCCGCGGCCGGAGACACCGCTCTCCCCCGCGTCGCGGCGACGGGGCAGGGCGCTGGAGGAGTCCTCCACCTCGATGCGGAGCTTGCGGTCCCTGGTGCCGAGGGCCCGCAGGGTGAGGATCGCGGCGCCCTCGGTGTGCATCAGGGCGTTGGTGATCAGCTCGTCGCCGACCAGCTCGATCTCGTCGGCGCGCTCGCCGGCGCCCCAGGAGCGGACCGCCGCGCGGATCATGTGCCGGGCCTGGGTCAGGGCCTCGGGGTCGCCCGGGGCCACGTGCTGCTGGAGGCGGCCGCCGGGCCGCGCCGCCTCCGGGACATGGCGGCGCAGCAGGAGCAGGGCCACGTCGTCGTCGCCGCCCTGCTCCTCGGCCAGCTGGATCAGCCGGTCAGCGAGGGCGCGTACGTCGTCGGGGCCCTCGCAGATGCGGTCCGCCAGGGCGCGCATGCCGTCGTCGAGGTCGGCGCCTGGCTGCTCGACGAGCCCGTCGGTGCACAGCAGCAGGGTGTCACCGGGGTCGAGTTCGAGGGTGGAGACGGGATACGCCAGCCGGCCGAACTCGGCGGACAGCCCGAGCGGCAGTCCGCCCTCGACGGGGATGCGGCGGCAGCTGCCGTCGGCGTCCCGGATCAGCGGGTCGATGTGCCCGGCGCGGACCACCTGGACGACCCCGGTGGACAGGTCGGCCTCGGCGTACAGGCAGGTGGCGAAGCGGTCGGTGTCGAGTTCGTGGAGGAAGACGGAGGCGCGGGCCATCACCGTCGCCGGGGTGTGCCCCTCGGCGGCGTAGGCGCGCAGCACGATCCGCAGCTGGCCCATCACGGCCGCCGCGTGCGTGTCGTGGCCCTGGACGTCGCCGATGACCGCGCCGACCCGGCCGCCGGGCAGCGGGATCAGGTCATACCAGTCGCCGCCGATGTCCCGGCCCAGGGCGGCCGACCGGTAGCGGACGGCGATGTCGGCGCCGCGCACGCTGGGGATGGTGCGGGGCAGCATGGCCTGCTGCAGGCCCTGGGCGAGGTCCTTGTCCTGCTCGTAGAGCATGGCGCGCTGCATGCTCTGCGCGATGCTGCTGCCGAGGGCCATCAGGACGGCGCGCTCCTCGGCCGAGAAGCCGCGCCGGTCGCTGTAGAGCAGGCCCATCGCGCCGATCGGGCGGGCCTGGGCGATCAGCGGGAGGTAGGCGGCCGAGGTGATGTGCAGGCCGGTCAGGTGCGGCCAGAGGATGGGGTAGTCGGCGGCGAACTCCTCCGGCGATTCGATGAAGCGCGGGCTGAGCGTGCGGACGACCTCGCCCATCGGGTACGGCTCGTCTATCCGGGTGATCCGGGTGCCGGGGACGGAGGCGGTGGCGGGGCCCTCGGCGACGAGCCGGATCCGGCCGGCCTCCACCAGTCCCATCACCAGGCTGGCGGCGCCGAGGTGCCGGATGCCGTGGGTGTCCTTGAGGACGGCGATGACGTCCTGGACGCTGCGGGCGTGGGCGAGGGCGGCGGAGATGACCTGGACGATGTTGGTCTGCTGGCGGAAGGCCTCGTCCTGGGCGGCGCGCAGGCTGCGGGGCGCGCTGTCGGCGAGTTCCTCCGTGGCGTCGCGGACGATGCCGACGACCCGGCGCGGGCGGCCGGTCGTGTCGCGGCGGATGTAGCCCTGGGTGTGGGTCCAGCGGGGGGCGCCGTCCCGGCAGCGGATGCAGAAGTAGGCCCCGTAGTTCTCGCTGCCGTCCTTGATGGCCCGGGCCACCACCGAGTCCAGCCGGGCCGCCTCCGGCTGCGGCACCCGCACGATCAGGGACTCGGGGCGTCCGTCGTACTCCTCGGGCAGCAGGTCGAACACCGCGTGCGCCTGGGCGTCCATGTGGAACAGGCCCGTGTCCAGGTCCCAGTCGAAGGTGCCCATGCGGTTGAGCGCCAGGATCGGGTCCGGGTGGGCGGGCCAGTCCTCCGGGAGTATCAGGGCACGCGCTCCCCGATCAGCCATGGGGCCACCTTGCCAGGATTCGCCGGATTCTTCGACCCCGTCGGACGGACACGGTCGGGGCCCCTACTCAGCCGTCGACGGCACCGGCCGGACTGTCGGGGACGCTGTCGGAGGCCCCCGAGGAGCCGGGCGGGGAGTCGGGCGGGGAGTCCGGGATCAGGCCCTCGAAGTCGCGTGGATCGGGGGTCTCGGGAACGCTGCGCGGGCCGATGTCGTCGCGGGTGTCCGGCGAGCCGGTCGGACCGACCTGGCCGGGGGTGTCCGCGGCGCGGGTCGGGCCGACCTCGGCGGGGGTGTCCGCGGCGGCGGTCGGGCCGATCTCACCGGGGGTGTCGGCGGCACCGGTCGAGCCGATCTCGCCGGGGGTGGCCGGCGCGGGGCCGAGGGCCGACGGGTCCTGCGGGAGGGCCGTACCGGAGAGCGGGGTGCGCTGCTCCGCGGAGCCGGCGTCGAAGCCGGAGCCGGAGCCGGAGCCGGAGGCTGAACCGGTGCCGGAGCCGGAACCGGAGGCTGAACCCGGGCCCGAGCCCGAACTGGATCCGGATCCGGAGCCTGATCCGGGCCCGGAGCCCGAGCCCCTGGCGCTGTTCGCGGCCCCGCCGCGGTCGCCGGCCACGGAGGGGGCCATGGGACAGGCCGCGGGGCCGGCCGGCTGTGGCAGTGCCGGGGGCGCGCAGCCGGTGGTGGGGGCCTGGGCCGGGCGTGTGGCATCGGGGGACCCGCCGCCGGTCTCGCCCGCGGCGACGCCCGGCCGGTTCGTGGGGGCGTTCGGCTGCCCGGTGCCCGGCGGTGGGAGGTGGGTGGGGACGGTGAGCGCCGCGTCCGGGGGCGCGGTGGTGGACCGGACGGGCGGGGCCACGACGTGGTCCTTGCCCACGTCGAGACCGATCCGGCGTTCGATCCAGGTGTTCGTCCTGACGTCGACGAGGGTCAGACTGCGGACGGTCTTCGGCGCCGGGGCCACCACGATCACCTGGTTCGGCCGGTAGCCGGACCAGGCGGTGCCCCGGGCCCCGACGCCGCCGCGGGACTCCTCGGGCGGCCGCAGCGGGTTGCCGCAGGCGCAGCGCACCCGTGGCACGCCCCGGTTGTCGACGAGCACGGCGGTGCCGGCCTGGAGCACGGCCTGGTATCCGGTCACCCGTCCGCCGCGGTAACCGTGGTTGGTGACGCGGGTGTCGGCGCGGAGCAGGACCGGGGTCAGTCCGCGCAGATAGCCGGGCAGGGCCGGGCGGGAGACGCCGACCGCGTGGGCGAAGGCCTCGCCCCTGGCCCGGTCCGCCGCGAGCCGGCCGATCTGCCGCTCGGCGTCGCAGCCCGCGACGTGCGCGCTGCCGCTGTAGAGCCCGGGGGTCTCCCCCGACAGGGTGCGCGCCGCCGCCAGTGGGGCGACGGCCAGCCCGGCGGGCGGCGCGCTGATATCAGCGGTCCGGTCGCCGGCGGTCGGCCTCGTCGCGGTGGCCGTGGGGCCGGTCGCCGTCGAGTCGGTGAACGGGTCGGGCCCCTGGGCCGCGGAGGGCTGCAGAAAAACCTCCTCGCCCAGCTGGGCTTCCTTGACGGCGGTGCCGGCGCAGCCCGCGAGGAGCAGCGCCACCGAGAGCACGCAGGCCGCGACGATGGATCCGGGGGGTATGCGCACCGTGCACTCCGCATCACTGTGGGTAATTGCTCACTATTGTTTGCATTGCACCCTTTTGGCTGGCAACTCGGCGGCAACGCCATGATGGAGGCGACGCAGCCGTGGACTGGTTCACCGCATCCGACTACTGGCTGAGCCGGCTGGTCCTCCAGCGGGCTCTGGCCGCCCTGTATCTCGTCGCGTTCCTGACGGCGGCCCTGCAGTTCCGGGCTCTGCTGGGCGAGCGCGGCATGCTGCCCATCCCCCGTTACCTGACGCGGATCCCCTTCCGGCGGGCGCCGAGCCTGTTCCACCTGCACTACTCGGACCGGTTCTTCGCGGCCGTGGCCTGGGCGGGCTGCGCGGTGTCGGCCGCGCTGCTCGCGGGGGCGGACTCCCTGCTGCCGCTGTGGGCGGGCATCCTGCTGTGGCTGGTGCCGTGGGCGCTGTACCTGTCGATCGTGAACGTGGGCCAGACCTGGTACGCGTTCGGCTGGGAGTCGCTGCTGCTGGAGACGGGCTTCCTGGCCGCGTTCCTCGGCAACGACGAGGTGGCGCCGCCGGTGGTCGTGCTGTTCCTGCTGCGCTGGATCCTGTTCCGGGTCGAGTTCGGCGCCGGGCTGATCAAGCTCCGCGGCGACGCCTGCTGGCGGAAGCTGACCTGCCTGTACTACCACCACGAGACGCAGCCCATGCCGGGTCCGCTGAGCTGGTTCTTCCACCATCTTCCGAAGCCGCTGCACCGGGTGGAGGTGGCCGCCAACCACTTCACGCAGTTGGCCGTGCCGGTCCTGCTGTTCACCCCCCAGCCGATCGCCTCGGCCGCGGCCGCGCTGATGATCGTCACGCAGCTCTGGCTGGTGCTCTCCGGGAACTTCTCCTGGCTGAACTGGATCGCCATCGTGCTGGCCCTGTCCGCGCTGCGGCTCCCGGCGACGGCGCCGTCCGTGCCGCCGGCGCCGCTGTGGTACGAGGTCGTGGTGCTCGCGGTCGCCGCGCTGCTGGTGGGCCTGAGCTACCACCCGGTGGTGAACATGGTCTCCCGTCGCCAGGTCATGAACCGCTCCTTCGACCCGCTGCACCTGGTGAACACCTACGGCGCGTTCGGCAGCGTCAGCCGGGTGCGCTACGAGGTGGTCGTCGAGGGCACGCTGGACGAGGTGCCCCGGGAGGATTCCGACTGGCGGGAGTACGAGTTCCGGGGCAAGCCGGGCCGGCCGCGCCACTGGCCGCGCCAGTTCGCGCCCTACCATCTGCGCCTGGACTGGCTGATGTGGTTCGCCGCGCTCTCGCCCGCCTACGCCGGGGAGTGGTTCGGCGGCCTGGTGGAACGCCTGCTGGAGAACGACCGCGACACGCTGCGGCTGCTGCGCCGCTCCCCCTTCCCGCCGGACACCCCGCCCCGCTTTGTCCGCGCCGGTCTCTTCCGCTACCGCTACACCACGTGGCGGGAGCTGCGGGAGACGGGGGCGTGCTGGGAGCGGACGTATGTGCGGGAGTATCTGCCGCCGACGCGGCTGGCCGGGGAGGTTCAGAGGTCGTAGACGCGCCGCGCGGTGCCCTCGTACACGGCCGTACGCTCCGCGGCGCTCAGCTCCGCCGTCAACTCCGCTGTGACTTCGAGGACTTGGCCGTAGGTGGCGGCCAGGGTGCACACGGGCCAGTCGGAGCCGAACATCAGGCGGTCGGGGCCGAAGGCCTCCAGGGCGGTGGCGGCGTACGGGCGCAGGTCGCCGGTGGTCCAGCCGGCCCGGTCGGCCTCGGTGACCAGGCCGGAGAGCTTGGCGACGGTGTTGGGCAGGGCGGCCAGCGCGCGCAGGCGGGATGCCCAGGGTTCGAGGGTGCCCGAGGCGATGGGCGGCTTGCCCAGGTGGTCGAGGACGAAGGTGAGGTGCGGCAGCGCCGCGGCCGCCTCGGCGCAGGCCGGGAGCTGGTGGGGCAGGACCACCAGGTCGTAGACCAGCCCGGCGTCGGCCACGGCGGTGAGGCCGCGCCGCACGTCCGGTCGCAGCAGCCACTCGGGGTCGGGTTCGGACTGCACCTGGTGGCGGATGCCCTTCAGCCGGTGTCCGCCGGGCAGTTCGCGCAGTCGGGCCAGTTCGCCGGCGACGCCGGGCCGGGTGAGGTCGGTCCAGCCGACGACTCCGGCGACCGGTTCGGGTCCGGCCGCCAGGGCCAGCAACTCGGGGGTCTCCTCGGGGACGGCGACCGTCTGGACGAGGATCGTGCGGTCCACTCCGGCCGCGCGGGTCTCGGGCGCCAGGTCGGAGAGGGTGAAGTTCCTTCGCAGGGAACTGAGTTCGTGGCCCCGGATCCAGTCCTGGTCGCGGACCGTCAGGTCCCAGACGTGGTGGTGGGCGTCGACGGTCACGGCAGTTCCCATACGACGGGCAGACCGGCGTCGGCGCCGCCTGGGGAGTAGTCGTGGACGACGTCGAGCAGCTCGGACATCCGCGCCTGCCAGGCCACGTTGACCGGGAGCTTCTCGAGTTCGGCGAGCAGGCGGCCGTAGTCCTCGCACTCCACCAGGTGGAACAGGTCGGTGCGGCTGCGCCAGATGGTCCAGGAGGTGGCGCCGGCGGCGCGGATGGCGTCGGTGAGCGCCTTCGGGACCTCGCGGTGGGCCGCCTCGTACTCGGCGATCCGGTCGGCGCGGACCTTGGTGTGCAGGGCGACCCTCATACGGGACCATCCTCTCGGGGCAGCAGGCCGGACTGCCGCAGCTCCTGCCAGAACCCGGACGGGGCCCGCGCCGCGAACTGGCCGGCGCAGTCGTGGACTTCGGCCGCGGAACGGGGGCCGGGCAGGACGCAGACGACGGCCGGATGGGCGATGGCGAAGTTCAGCGCGGCGGCCCGCAGGGTGGTGCCGTGCCGCTCGGCGACCGCCTTGATGCGCAGGGCGCGGGCCAGCAAGTCCGGTGGCACGCGCGCGTAGTCGTACGTCGATCCGGGGGCCGGATCCGCCAGCAGGCCCGAGTTGAAGACACCGCCGAGGACCACCGGCACCCCGTGCTCGGCGGCCGTGGGCAGCAGCTCGCCCGCGGCGCTCTGGTCGAGCAGGGTGTAACGGCCCGCGCACAGGACGACGTCCACGTCGGTGTCGCGGACGAACCGGGTGAGCATCCGGGCCTGGTTCATGCCCGCGCCGATCGCGCGGACGACGCCTTCGGCGCGCAGCTTCTCCAGGGCCGGATAGCCCTCGCGGAAGGCCTGCTCGGCGTGGTCGTCGGGATCGTGGAGGTAGACGATGTCGACGCGGTCCAGGCCGAGGCGGTCCAGGCTCGCCTCCAGGGTGCGGCGGACGCCGTCGGCGCTGAAGTCCCACACGCGGCGGTGGGTCGCGGGTACGGCGAAGCCGCTCGTCAGGTCGTCGCCGGTGCCGTCGGCGGGCTCGAGGCGGCGGCCGACCTTCGTGGAGACGGTGTACCGGGCGCGGTCGTACTCCCCGAGGGCCTCGCCGAGCCGCCGCTCCGACAGGCCGAGGCCGTAGTGCGGGGCCGTGTCGAAGTAGCGGACGCCCCGCTGCCAGGCGGCGCGCACGGCGCCGTGGGCCTGCTCGTCGTCCAGCGGGGTGTACAGGTTGCCGAGCGAGGCGGCGCCGAAGCCGAGCGGGGTGACCTCGACACCGCCGCGGCCGAGGGTGGTCACCGGCTCACCGCCGGGCGCAGCCTGAGGCCCTGCATGCCGCCGTCGACGGCGAGGGCGGTGCCGGTGGTGGCGCCGGACAGCGGGCCGGCCAGGTAGGCGATGGCCCCGGCGACCTCGGCGGCGGTGACCAGCCGTCCGGAGGGCTGCCGGGCCTCCCGGGCGGCGCGCTCCGCGGCCGGGTCCGGGGCCGCGTCCAGCAGGAGCCGTGGATGGGCTCAGTCCTCTGACGGAACGGCAAGTTGATGGTC
>NZ_JBSGDB010000220.1:0-14000 GCF_053602155.1 Streptomyces sp. NPDC004561 | reverse complement strand
GTCCGCCGCGGGGATCCTGGCCGGCGGCGCGAACAGCTCGCCCTGCGCAAGCTGGGCGCCGGCCGACATCGCGGCCCCGTACTGCAGTTCCGTCTCGACCCCCTCCACGGCGACCAGGGCGCCCAGCCCCTCGCACAGCGTCCGCATCGCCCGCACCGCGGCCGGCCGTGCCAGCAGCGAGGCGTCGAGCTTGACCAGGTCGGGGGAGAGGTCGGTGAGCAATCTGAGGGGTACGTCGCCCTCCCCGACGCCGTCCGCGCTGATCCGGAACCCCTGCTCGCGCAGTGAGGACACGGCTTCCAGCAGGGCCCGCTGCGGTACGTGCGTGAAGGGCGGCACGATGTCGAGCGTCACCTCCCAGGGCATGCGCCCGGCCCCCCGCACGGCGTCGTGCAGCGGGGTGAGGCCGCCGAGGTCGGCGAGCGTGGCCGCGAACACGTTCAGATGCAGCGGCAGCAGCGTCTCCTTGTGCGTGGCCGCACGGAGGGCCAGCACCGTCAGCCTGCCGTCCAGTTCGGGGTCACGGCGGGCCTCGGCGAGGATGTCGCCGGTCTCGGGGCGTGCGAGTGTCTCCAGTGCGGCGACCGCGCCAGTCCTCAGGTTGACCACCGGCTGGAAGGCGAAGCGGAGAGTATCCGTCCAGGAGGGCACGGGAGCATGATGGCGCTGCCCGCGTACGCCCAGGCGCAGTTCATAAGACGTTCACGCAGGATTCCGGGGTGGTCACACAGCGTGGACAACAGCAGGGACCCTTCCATACGTACCTCTCTCTTCGGGCTTCTCTCACCGCACCGCGACCACCGAGGACCCATGCCCGAAAAGGCCCTGGTTGGCGGAGATCCCCACGCGGGCGCCGGTGACCTGACGGTCGCCCGCCGCGCCTCTCAGCTGCCAGGTCAGCTCGCAGACCTGGGCGATGGCCTGGGCCGGCACGGCCTCGCCGAAGGAGGCCAGGCCGCCACTGGTGTTGACGGGCGTCCGGCCGCCCGGCGCCGTCGCACCCTCCCTCAGGAGCTTCGCCCCCTCGCCCTCGCCGCACAGGCCCAGGTCCTCGTACCACTGCAGCTCCAGCGCGGTGGACAGGTCGTACACCTCGGCCAGGGACAGGTCCTCGGGGCCGACGCCGGCCTCCTCGTAGGCGGTGCGGGCGATCGACGCGCGGAACGTCTCGTCGGGAGGCGGCACCGCGACCGCCGAGTCCGTGGCGATGTCCGGCAGGTCGAGCACCGTGTTCGGGAAGCGCGGGGTCACCGTCGACACCGCCCGGACGCGCACCGGCCGCGCCGCGCCGTGCCGCCGTGCGAACTCCATGCTGGAGAGCACCAGGGCGGCGCCGCCGTCGGAGGTGGCGCAGATGTCGAGCAGGCGCAGCGGATCGGCGACCACCGCGGAACCGGCGACCTCCTCCGCGGTGACCCGTCTGCGGTAGCGGGCGTACGGATTCAGCGCTCCCATGGCGGAGTTCTTCACCTTGACCAGCGCGAAGTCGTCCGGAGTGTCGCCGTGCACCGCCATCCGCCGGCGCGCGTAGAGCCCGAAGTACGCCGGGTTCGTCGCCCCCAGCAGGTGGAAGCGCAACCAGTCCGGATCGTCGCGGCGGTCCCCGCCCGCGGGCCGGAAGAAGCCCTTGGGCGCCGCGTCCGCCCCGACCACGAGCACGACGTCGGCGAGACCGGCGAGGATCTGTGCCCGCGCCGTGGCGATCGCCTGCGCCCCGGAGGCGCAGGCCGCGTACACACTGGTCACCCGGGCGCCCTGCCAGCCGAGGGCCTTGGCGAACGCGGCCCCCGCCACGTACCCCGGATATCCGCCCCGCACCGTGTCCGCGCCCACGATGGATCCGATGTCCCACCAGCCGAGACCGGCGTCCGCGAGCGCCGCGCGGGCCGCCGCCGTCCCGTACTCCACGAAGCCGCGACCCCATTTGCCCCAGGGGTGCATCCCCGCCCCCAGCACCGCCACATCCGTCGTCATGCCGTCACCCCCGTCGGCCGCCAGTGCCAGACCGTCCAGGTCGTCTCCGCGTCCTCATGCAGGACGCCGGGGACGGCCTCCACCTCCGTGCCCACCGCCAGATCGGCGACGGTGACCCCGGGAGCCGCCTGGCCCAGCACCACGATCCGCTCGGACGGCAGCTCCACCGCGATCAACGTGTACGGCTCCCACGGGAGTTCCCGATTGCTCACATAGGGTGACGGAGGACGGTATCTGCTGTCGGTGTACGACCAGATTCGCCCCTTTCGAGACAGGGGGACCTCTTCCAAGGTGCCGCCCGCGCAGTGCGGATTGCGGCAGTGGACGTCCTCGCGCGGGAAGAAGACCGAGGCGCAGGACGAGCAGCGGGTGCCGAGAAGCCGGAAGTCGTCCCCCTCGCCGGTGAACCAGCCGGCGACCGCGGGAGTCCGTGTGTGCGGCAAAGCCCCTCCATGTGACGTGATCTGACGAGGCGTCAGGAGTGTGCCACAGGCGCCCGGAAAAGGGCAGACCGCGCCCGCGAACCGAACGGCCGCGACCGGCGTCGTGGCACAGGAGGGGTGGCCGGGGCCGGTGGGGGTGGTTTCGTCCCTTTCTCGCGATCCGCCGTTTCCCTGGCGTATCACTTCCGGAAGACGTCGTTCCCGTGATCGGATACAGTCCGCGCGTGTCCGAAAATCATCAACCGACTGCCAACTCCGCGCCCGGCTCACACTGTTCGAGCTGTGGGGCGCCCTATGGAGCGGGCGTTTCCGGCTGGCCGCGCACCTGCCCGTCCTGCGGGACCACCGCCTACCGCAACCCGCTGCCGGTCGCGATCGCGCTCCAGCCCGTGTACGACACCAAGGGCACGGCCCTGGTCGTCATCACCCGGACCGTCGCCCCCGAGCGCGGAGGCACGGCCCTGCCCGGTGGCTACATCGACGACCGGGAGGACTGGAAACAGGCCGTCGTACGGGAACTCAAGGAGGAGACCGGCATCGACGCGGCCGCCCGCGACGTGCGGCTCATCGACGCCATGAGCTCGCCCGACGGCCACCTGCTGCTCTTCGGACTCCTCCCGGAACGCCCGGCCGAGGGACTGCCGCCCTCCGGCCCCAGCGACGAGACCGAGGGCTGGCACCTGCTGCGCAGGCCCGAGGAACTCGCCTTCCCCTTGCACACCGTGGTCGTACGGGCCTGGTTCGAGGGCCGGTACGTCTGACCCGCTCGGCTCAGCCGAGCCCCCGCACGCGCACCGGGCAGGGCGGCTCGCTCGCGCCGTCCTCCCGCTCCCGGGTGACCACCACCCGCCCGCCCTGCCGGCGGGCGACGTACCGTTCGATCTCCGGTTCGTCCCACCCGTCGCCCGCGTCCGGCACGACCAGCCCGCCGCCCGTACGGCCGCGCACGGGCGCCCACACCTCCAGCTCCGGCCCGCCGTCGGCACCGCGCACCGGCACGACCGCTCCCGCGCGCGCCAGCACCGGTATCCGCGACAGCGGCGCGTCCACCAGCACCTGCCCCGGCCCCTCGTACGCCTGCTCCGTCACCGTGTCGTACCAGCGGCCCCGGGGCAGCTGCACCGCACGCCGGTCGGCACCGGGGTCCAGGACCGGAGCCACCAGCAGACCGTCGCCCAGCAGAAACGTGTCCTCGCAGTCGCGCAGCGCCCGGTCCTCCGGCGACCCCCACCACAGCGGCCGGACGTAGGGCGCGCCGGTGCGCCGGGCCAGATGAGCCAGGGTCACGAAGTACGGCAGCAGCCGCCGGCGTTCGCGCAGCGCCGAGCGCGCGTGCTCCAGCACCTGAGGGCCGAACTCCCAGGGTTCCCTGCGTCCCGCCCGCAGACTCGCGTGCGTGCGGAACAGCGGCAGATAGGCGCCGAGCTGGAACCATCTGAGATACAGCTCCGGCGACGGACTGCCGTCGAAGCCGCCCACGTCCGGCCCCGAGTACGGCACCCCGCACAGGCCCAGCCCCAGCACCAGCGACAGCGACGCTCGCAACCCGGGCCAGCCCGTCGCCACGTCCCCCGACCAGGTGCCGCCGTACCGCTGCATCCCCGCCCAGCCGGAGCGCGTGAACAGGAAGGGCCGCTCCCGGGGCGCCAGCTCGCGCAGTCCCTCGTAGCCCGCCCGCGCCATGCACAGCGCGTACACGTTGTGCGCTTCCCGGTGGTCGCCGCCACGCCCCTCCAGGGCGTGCCGGGTGGAACGCGGCAGCGTCGGCTCACCGAAGGCGTTGAACGACGTCGGCTCGTTCATGTCGTGCCAGAACCCGGCGAAGCCCTGCCCGAGGCGCTCCTCGTAGAGCCCGCCCCACCACTCGCGCACGCGCGCGTGGGTGAAGTCCGGGTAGACCGACTCGCCCGCCCATACCTCACCGCGCACCTCCCGTCCCGAGGGGTCGCGCACGAACGCGTCCACGGCCGAACCGCTGTCGTACACGGCGTTGCCCGGCGCCGCCCGCACGGCCGGATCGACGATCGACACCAGCCGGACACCGTCCCGCCGCAGCTCCTCGGCGAGCACCGGCAGCTTCGGGAAGCGCTCCTGGTCGACGGTGAAGACCTGATGGTCGTCGTAGTGGTCGATGTCCAGGTGGACCGCGTCCAGGGGCAGATCGCGCTCCTGGTAGCCGGCGACGATCCGGCGGACCTCCTGCTCGCTGCCGAAGCCCCAGCGCGCGTGATGGTGGCCGAGCGCCCACGCGGGCGGCAGCGCGGGCGCCCCGGTCAGGGAGGCCCACGTGTGCAGCACGCGCGCGGGAGTGCCCACCATCACCCAGCAGCGCAGCGGACCGCCGTCCATCCGCACCTCGCAGCGTCCCGCCCGGTCGTGTCCGGAGCCCGCGCCCTCCTCACCCTCCCGAAGGATCACCGTGCCGTCCCACGTGGTGTCGTGGAACACCAGATGCGTGCCGGCGTCGGCCACCACCACCTGCACCGGCATGGTCAGATACAGCGGATCGTCGCCGGGCCCGAACGCACGACCGGGATCGGTGTTCCACAGCCGGTAGGCGCCGTCCCGCAGCCGGGGACCGGACGACCGGCCGCCCAGGCCGAAGAACCGGGCGTCCGCCGCCACCTCCGTGCGCTGCATCCACCGTGCGGTGCCCCCGTCGACGGGCTCCCACCAGCGCGGCGGCAGGTCCCGCCGCAGGGTCACACCGCCCGGGGTGCACACCTGCACCGCGCCGTGCCGTGAGACGACGACCGTCACCCGCTCGGCGACCACCCGCCAGCCACCGTCCTTGTCCGGCTCCAGCACCGCCCGCGGATCCGGCTCCGGACACCCCCCCGCCAGCGCGTACGACGGCTGTGGACCCGCCCCGTCCCAGCCCCAGAACACCGCCCCGTTCACCGCCACGGTGATCCGCAGCTCCGACCGGCTGAACCGGATCACACCGCCTCCGGGCCCCGGCGCCACGCCCTCCACCTGCCCGGGGACCCGCGCCCGCTCCGCCCCCCGCCGTGGCAGCGCGGCGGCGTCGATCCGCTTCCTGCGCCACGCGGCCCGTACGGTACGCAACCCCCGAGCCGCCCTCCCCGAACCGACCACACTCACCGAACGCACCAGGTCACGACCGTCCATGCCGCTCACCCTGCCACTGAGCACCCCACGCGCGCGTGTCGTTCAGCTGCCGTTCACCCGCGCCGGGAGCACATCTTCACGACACGGACCATGTGAGGCGCACCCTGGTGCGGAAGTCGATCACATGGCATCGTCCCTGTCAGCCGCGTCACGCGCACACCCCAGCCCGTGCGCGGACCGACGCACACGACGCGCACAGTCCGGGAGCCGCCCCATGTCGACCGCGAACCCCCAGCCGCTCTGGCAGCCCGATCCCGAGCGGATCGCCGAGGCACGCATCACCAAGTTCCAGGCATGGGCCGCCGAACACCACGGGGCGCCGGCCGACGGAGGCTATCCGGCGCTGCACCGCTGGTCCGTCGACCAGCTGGACACCTTCTGGAAAGCCGTCACCGAGTGGTTCGACGTACGGTTCTCGACGCCCTACGCGCGCGTGCTCGGCGACCGCGCCATGCCCAGCGCCCAGTGGTTCCCCGGAGCCACCCTCAACTACGCCGAACACGCCCTGCGCGCCGCGGCCGACCGCGCGGACGAACCCGCCCTCCTCCATGTGGACGAGACCCACGAACCGCGCCCGGTGACCTGGTCCGAGCTGCGCCGCCAGGTCGGCTCGCTCGCCGCCGAGCTCCGCGCCCTCGGCGTACGCCCCGGCGACCGTGTCAGCGGCTACCTGCCCAACGTCCCGCAGGCCGTCGTCGCCCTCCTGGCCTCCGCCGCCGTCGGCGCCGTCTGGACCTCCTGCGCCCCCGACTTCGGCGCCCGCAGCGTCCTCGACCGCTTCCAGCAGGTGGAACCGGTCGTCCTGTTCACCGTCGACGGCTACCGCTACGGCGGCAAGGAACACGACCGCCGCGAGATCGTCGCCGAACTGCGCCGCGAGCTGCCCACCCTGCGCGCCGTCGTCCACATCCCGCTCCTCGGCACCGAGGCGCCCGAGGGCGCCCTGGAGTGGTCGGTCCTGACGGCCGGGGACACGGAACCCGTCTTCGAGCAGGTGCCCTTCGACCACCCCCTGTGGGTGCTGTACTCCTCCGGCACGACCGGCCTGCCCAAGGCCATCGTCCAGTCCCAGGGCGGCATCCTGGTCGAACACCTGAAGCAGCTGGGCCTGCATTGCGACCTCGGCCCCGAGGACCGTTTCTTCTGGTACACCTCGACCGGCTGGATGATGTGGAACTTCCTCGTCTCCGGCCTGCTCACCGGAACGACGATCGTCCTGTACGACGGCAGCCCCGGCTACCCGGACACGGGCGCCCAGTGGCGGATCGCCGAACGCACCGGAGCCACCTTCTACGGCACCTCGGCCGCCTACGTCATGGCCTGCCGCAAGGCCGGCGTCCACCCGGCCCGCGACTACGACCTCTCCACGGTGCGGTGCGTCGCCACCACCGGCTCCCCGCTCCCGCCCGACGGTTTCCGCTGGCTGCACGACGAGGTCCGCGACGACCTGTGGATCGCCTCCGTCAGCGGTGGCACCGACGTCTGCTCCTGCTTCGCGGGAGCCGTGCCGACCCTCCCGGTGTACACCGGCGAGCTCCAGGCCCCCAGCCTCGGCACCGACCTCCAGTCCTGGGACCCCAGCGGAAAGCCCCTCATCGACGAGGTCGGCGAACTGGTCGTCACCAACCCCATGCCGTCCATGCCGATCCACTTCTGGAACGACCCCGACGGCACCCGATACCACGACAGCTACTTCGACACCTACCCCGGCGTCTGGCGCCACGGCGACTGGATCACCCTCACCTCACGCGGCACCGTGATCATCCACGGCCGTTCCGACTCCACCCTCAACCGGCAGGGCGTGCGCATGGGCTCGGCCGACATCTACGAGGTCGTCGAGCGCCTGCCCGAGATCAAGGAGTCGCTGGTCATCGGCATCGAACAGCCCGACGGCGGCTACTGGATGCCGCTGTTCGTGCACCTCGTACCCGGCGCCGCCCTGGACGAGGCCCTGCTGAACCGGATCAAGCAGGCCATCCGCGAACAGCTCTCGCCCCGCCACATCCCCGACGAGATCATCGAGGTGCCCGGCGTCCCGCACACGCTCACCGGCAAGCGCATCGAGGTCCCCGTCAAGCGCCTCCTGCAGGGCACGCCCATGGAGAAGGCCGTCAACCCCGGCTCCATCGACGACCTCGCCCTGCTCGCCTTCTACGAGGAGCTGGCCCGCAAGCGCGGCTGACCGCCGGCGCCTCACCCTCCGTAGGTGGCCTCGGACTCGCCGAGCACGGCGGCGAAGTCCGAGGCCAGCCGCACCGCCTCGGCCGGCTCCAGGTCAGCGGTGGTGATGCGCACCCCGGGCCCGCTCGCCAGACGGAACCTCGCGCCGGCAGCCACCCACCAGCCGTACGACCGCAGGCCGTTCACCACCGCCGACTCGTCCCGGACCGGCACCCACAGATTCATCCCGCTCGCCGCGTGCGAGACGACGCCCCGCGCCGCCAGTTCCCCGGCCAGGGCCGTGCGGCGCCGCGCGTACGCCTCACGCGCGCGTGCCACCAACGCGCGCGTGCCCGCGTCCACCAGCAGACCGTGGACGCTCTCCTGCAGCAGATGACTGACCCAGCCCGAGGTCAGCAACAGCCGTCCGTCGTGCCGCGCGGACGTGACCGGATCACACGCCGCGGCCGCCCAGCGCAGGTCGGCGCCCAGGAACTTGCTCACGGTGCGCACATGCACCCAGCGCGCGAGTCCTGCGGCGGACACGCTGTGCAGCGGGGCGCCGGCCACCTCCGAGGCGTGGTCGTTCTCCACCACGAGCACCTCGGACGCCTCGCGCAGCACCTCGGCGACCGCGTCCCGACGGGCCACGGAGAAACGACCGCCGTACGGATTCTGCGCCCGAGGACTGAACACCACCGCGCGCACACCCGCCCGCAGTGCCTGGCGCAGCGCGTCCGGCCGCACTCCCTCCTCGTCCACGGCGACGGGGACGATCCGCAGCCCCGAGGCCGTCACCAGATCCAGCAGATGGTGATAGCCCGGATCCTCCATCGCCACGCCGTCCCCGGGTCGCAGCTCCACCTGGAGCACCCGGCCGATCAGGTCCAGCGCGCCGTGCGCGAACGTCACGTGCTCCACCGGTACGTCGTCCCGGCCGAGCCAGTCGCGCACGGCGTCCTCGAGCCCGGCGAGCCGGGGAGTGGAACGGTGCGAGCGTGTGCCGGGGGAGAGGCCCGAAGGCGGCACCACCGACGGCAGCAGCGCGGCATCGGGATGTCCCCCGGCCAGGTCCCGCAGCCCTTCCGGAACCCTGGGCGGACGCCGTGACGCCACCGTGGGGGTCGGCGCCACCACCGTGCCGCCCCGGCCGCGCGTGACGACGATGCCCCGCCGGCGGAGCTCCTTGTAGGCCGTGGCGACCGTGCCCGGACTCATCCCCAGCTCGTCCGCGAGCCGCCGCACCGGCGGCAGTGGGGCCCCCGGAGCCAACGTCCCTTCGGCCACGCCTCGTTCGACGGATGCCGCAATCTCCTTGGCCGTCGTACCACCGATCCCATATTGTATTGCCACGTTGATCATTATGTATCAATACATAACTCGACACAAGGGGGACCAGTGGACGCGAAGCCCCGCGCCACCATCCGGCCGCCACGCGTACCCGGAGGCCGCGACGGGCGAAGAATGCTCGCCATCACCTTCGTCGACCGCATCGGCAGCGGCCTGTGGGCATCCGTCTCCGTCCTCTACTTCACCTACGTCTCAGGCCTCTCCATCGCCCAGGTCGGCACCCTCGCCGCGGTCTCCGGCACCGTCGGCATCGCGGGCGCACCCCTGGGCGGCCGCGTCGCCGACCGATTCCCCCTCACCAGAGTCCTGATCGCGCTCCAACTCCTCCGCGCTGTCGCCTCCTTCGCCCTGCTCACCACCGACCGGTACGTGCTGCTCCTCGCCTTCTCCGCCGTAGGCAGCCTGGGCGACCGCGCCTCCAGCGTCCTCACCAAGCTCTACGCCACCCGCATCGCCGGACCCGACCGCGTCCGCTACCAGGCGGTGGACCGGGCCGCTTCCAACGCCGGCTGGGCCCTCGGCGGACTCGCCGCCGCGGCCGCCCTCGCCCTCGGCACCACCACCGCCTACCGCTGGCTCCTCGCCGGCGACGCCCTCTCCTTCGTGACCGTCGCGCTCCTGACGCTGACCTGCGCGGAGCCCCCCGGGCACACCCGCATCGCCGCGTCCTCCGCCACAGAGCCACCCGCGCACTTACCGACCAGCCCCTGGCGCGACCGCACCTACCTCGCCTACGTCGCCACCGAGACCGTGCTCTCCCTCGACGACACGGTCTTCAAGGTCGGCCTGCCCCTCTGGATCGCACACAGCCCCGGCGTACCGCACGGCCTCGCACCCCTGCTGCTCGTGCTCAACAACGTCATGGTCGTGGCTCTCCAGGTCCCCCTCGCCCGCTTCGGCACCACCACCGCGGCAGCCCGCAGACTCCTCGTCCCGCTCTCCGCGGCCTTCGCCCTCGGCGGGATCACCATGGCCCTGTCCGCCACCGGCGGCACACCGGCCATCTGCCTGCTCACCGCGTCGGCCGCCGCCTTCACCCTCGCCGAGATGCTGCACGCGACCGTCTCCTGGGAACTGTCCGTGGCCCTCGCGCCCGGCAGCGTCCTGGGCGCCTACCTCGGGGTCCACGGGCTCGCCCAGGCCGCCCAGCGCGGCATCGGCCCACTCGCCGTCACCGCCGCCATCGCCACCGGGCCGCTCGGCTGGACCGTCTTCGGCGCCACCATCGCCGCGACCTGCGGAATCCAGCACCGGCTGATCCGGGACAGGCTCCGGCGGACCCCGTTGTCAGTGCCGCCGGTTACGGTGAGTGAGCAATGATCGACTGCGCATTGGGGGAATCATGGCGCACACCGACCACGGGACCCGGACCATGCGACGCGTCCTGCGCCGCGAGATCGCCGGCACCATCGGCCTGCTCACCGACGAACACGACTTCCGCGCCATGCGGCGCTACCGCAGCTTCACCTTCGACGACCACACGACCTACCTGAAGCAGGTCGAGGAGCTGCTCAGGATCCGCTCCGCCCAGGGCGGCCACACCACACTCGCCCTGTTCGACCCCGAGGAGTACGCGGAATTCTGCGCCGGCACGGGACTCGACCCCGACCTCCCCACAAGCCGGACCCGGTTCACCGCCGAACTCGCCGCCACCGGCCCCACCATCCCGTACGACGGCCGACCGCTCGCCACCCTCGTACCCGCCCTCGTGGACGAAGCCGTACGCCAGGCCACCTGGGAGTACGCCACCACACTCCTGACCCGCCTCGGCCCGTGCCCGACCTGCGGCGAGGACATCGGCCGAGCCGCCTTCAGCCGCGCCTCCGACCTGCTGGTCCGCATCCTCGACACCGCACCGCCTGGCGACCGGCATCTCGTCTGCACAGTCTCCGGACCACCGGAGACACTCGTCTCCGTCCTGCACGGCGAGCAGGACCCCCAAGGCGACACCCGTCTCGACGAGGCCGAGGCCCTGGAATTCACCGGCGTTCTCGCACTGGGCCTCGCGACCCGCAGCCCCGGCGGACTCGTCCTGCGCACGAGCGCCCCCGGTACGGCGGACCGCGTCCACGGCTGGCGGCTGCGCGGCGGCCACCTCGAACCGCTCACCGCCTCCGAGGTCTTCGACGCCTACTGCACCGACGTCGAAACCGGCGACCTCATCCCGCCCGAACCCGGCGTCGACTACTGCGAACCCCCCGACCTCGGAGAGGACGGCACCGCACGAGGACACCACCACTGACCGCACGCCCGGAACACGCCGGACGCGCCAGGGGCGCCCCACCCGAAGGCGGGACGCCCCTGACCACCCGGCACACCGCAGGCGCCGGCCCGACTACTCGCCGGACAGCACCGCCTGAGCCGCGCCGCGCGCCTCCTCGGCGCTGTCCGTCGCGCGCGCGGCGGACGCGGCCCGCTCGCACTGCGCCAGCGTGTACTTCGCCAGCGTCGCCCGGACATAAGGAATCGACGCGGCACCCATCGACAGAGAGGTGACACCCAGACCGGTCAGCACACAGGCCAGCAGCGGGTCCGACGCGGCCTCACCGCACACACCGCAGCTCTTGCCCTCGGCCCTGGCCGCCTCGGCGGACAGCGCGACCAGGTCGAGCAGCGCCGGCTGCCACGGGTCCTGGAGCCGGGACACCGCACCGACCTGCCGGTCCGCCGCGAACGTGTACTGCGCGAGGTCATTGGTCCCCAGCGAAAGGAACTCGACCTCCTGAAGGATCGAACGCGCCCGCAGCGCGGCCGACGGGATCTCGACCATGGCCCCGAACTTCGCGTGCAAGCCCGCCTCACGGCACGCGTCCGCGAACGCCTTCGCGTCCGCGCGGTCCGCCACCATGGGCGCCATCACCTCGAGGTAGACCGGCAGCCCCTCGGCGGCCTTCGCCATCGCGGTCAGCTGCGTACGCAGGACCTCGGGGTGGTCGAGCAGCGTCCGCAGACCACGCACGCCCAGCGCCGGGTTCGGCTCGTCGGCCGGAGTCAGGAAGTCCAGCGGCTTGTCCGCACCCGCGTCCAGCACACGCACGACCACACGGCCCTCGGGGAACGCCTCCAGCACCTGCCGGTAGGCCTCCACCTGCTTCTCCTCGGAAGGAGCGTTCTTGCTGTCGTCCAGGAACAGGAACTCGGTACGGAACAGACCGACGCCCTCGGCCCCGGCCTCCACGGCCGCCGGCACGTCGGCCGGCCCGCCGACATTGGCCAGCAGCGGCACCCTGTGCCCGTCCGCGGTCGCACCCGGCCCGGTCGAGGCGGCCAGCGCGGCCTTGCGCTCGGCGGCCGCGGCCTCCAGCTCCGTCTTCTTCTCCTCGTCAGGGTTCACGAAGATGTCGCCGGTGCTGCCGTCCACGGCGATCACCGTCCCCTCGGCCAGCTCGCACGCGCCCGGCAACGCGACGACGGCCGGCACGCCCAGGGCACGAGCGAGGATCGCGCTGTGACTGGTCGGACCGCCCTCCTCGGTCACGAAACCGAGCACCAGAGACGGGTCCAGCAGAGCCGTGTCGGCGGGAGCGAGATCCCGCGCCACGAGTACATAGGGCCGGTCGCTGTCCGGGACGCCCGGCATCGGAACGCCGAGCAGCCGGGCGACGATACGATTCCGCACGTCATCGAGGTCGGCCACCCGGCCGGCCAGGTACTCACCGGCACCGGCCAGCAGCTCCCGGTACGCCGCGAACGCGTCGTACACGGCACGCTCGGCCGTGCTGCCGACGGCGATCCGACGCTCCACGTCCGCCATCAGCTCGGGGTCCTGGGCCATCATGGCCTGCGCCTCGAGCACCGCCTGGGCCTCACCCCCCGCCAGGTTGCCGCGCGCCATCAAGTCGGCGGCCACGGCGTCCACGGCCTGCCGGGCGCGTCCCTGCTCCCGTCCCGCGTCCTCCGGGGGGATCTGCTTGGCCGGCGGCTCCAGCATCGCCGTACCCATGTGCCGAACCTCGCCGATCGCCACGCCATGGCTCACGCCGACGCCTCGCAGCGTTGTGTCCATCTCACCCGTCTCCGATAGTGCGGCGGGTCCCGCCGCCGCAGTGGTTGTCCTGTACGCCGTCTCGCGACGGCACTGCTGTCAGCTCCAGGAGAAGAGGCTGTCGCCGGCCTTCACGTCACCGCTGTCACGGAGGTCGGAGAGGGACTCGGCCGTGGCTTCGAGCGCCACGACGGGGCACACCGGGGACTTGCCGGCGGCCTCGACGGCGGAGGGGTTCCAGCGCACGATGCTCTGGCCACGGGTCACGGTGTCGCCCTTGCTGACGAGCAGCTCGAAGCCCTCGCCGTTGAGCTGCACCGTGTCGATGCCGAGATGGGTGAGCACGCCGTGTCCACTCTCGTCCACCACGACGAAGGCGTGCGGGTGCAGCGAGACGATGACACCGTCCACGGGTGCCACGGCCTCGGAGGGCTCGCGCACAGGGTCGATCGCGGTGCCGGGGCCGACCATGGCCCCGGAGAAGACCGGATCCGGCACTTCGGCCAGTCCGATGGCACGTCCGGCGAGAGGGGACGTCACGGTGGTCATGGGAAGCCTCCCAGGAGTGGAGCTGCTCACGGGCCGTCACTGGCTGTCCCGGACGGCGCTCTGAGCAGCAGGGTATGTCATGTGAAGTGGCGGTTCCGTATAGAAGCTACCAGTAAGTGGTCTAGACCACCAACCCCGCGGATTTGCACCCGCTTCAAGGCCGCGTGTACAGTCGTACTCCTGCCTGGGGCTGAGCGGCGCGAGAGCGTCATCGCCCGGCAGAACCCAAACTCGTCAGATCCTAACTCTGGATCTCCTTCTGCATGCCTGCAGGGGGGTGGTCAGAGAGACGGAAAAACCCTGGTAGAGTTTGAAACACCGAAGGGAAGCCCGGAGGAAAGCCCGAGAGGGTGAGTACAAAGGAAGCGACCGTTCCTTGAGAACTCAACAGCGTGCCAAAAATCAAC
>NZ_JBSGDB010000219.1:0-14017 GCF_053602155.1 Streptomyces sp. NPDC004561 | reverse complement strand
GGCTACTCCCCGATCGGTGCCTGCATCATCTCTGACCGCGCTGCCCCGTACGACGGCCAGCACCTGGTGGCCGTTGCGCCGGGCGTCGCTGAGCCGCTCCACCAGGAGCATGCCGACGCCCTCGGCCCAGCCCGTACCGTCCGCCCCGGCGCCGAACGCCTTGCACCGGCCGTCCGCCGACAGGCCACGCTGACGGCTGAACTCCACGAACATGCCGGGCGTGGACATCACGGTGACGCCGCCGGCCAGGGCCGTCGTGCACTCGCCGCTCCGCAGCGACTGGACGGCCAGGTGCAGGGCGACCAGGGACGACGAGCAGGCCGTGTCCACCGTGACCGCCGGGCCTTCGAGGCCGAAGGAGTAGGCCACGCGGCCCGAGGCGACGCTGGTCGTCGTGCCGGTCAGCAGGTAGCCCTCGATGCCGTCGACGGGCTCGTGCAGCCGGGGGCCGTAGTCCTGTGCCGTCGCGCCGATGAACACGCCCACCCGGCTCCCGCGCAGCGTGGCCGGGTCGATGCCGGCCCGCTCGAAGGCCTCCCACGCGGTCTCCAGGACCAGCCGCTGCTGAGGGTCGATCGCGGCGGCCTCGCGGGGGCTGATGCCGAAGAAGCCGGCGTCGAACTCGGCCGCCTCGTGCAGGAAGCCGCCGTCGCGCGCGTAGGTCTTGCCGAGGCTCTCGGGGTCGGGGTCGTAGAGCCCGTCGACGTCCCAGCCGCGGTTGTCCGGGAACCGGGAGATGCCGTCCCGGCCGGAGGCCACCAGCCGCCACAGGTCCTCCGGCGAGCGCACCCCGCCCGGGAGACGGCAGCTCATGCCGACGATGGCGATCGGTTCGTCGGCGGCGGCCGCGGTCGGCCGCGCCGCGGTCGCGGCCGTGGCGGCCGGGGCCTCGCCGAGGAGTTCGGCGCCGATGTGCCGGGCGAGGGCGGCGGGGGTGGGGTGGTCGAAGACGAGGGTGGCGGGCAGCCGCAGACCGGTGGCGGTGGTCAGCCGGTTGCGCAGCTCCACGGCCGTCAGCGAGTCGAAGCCCAGGTCCTGGAAGGCGTGCGCGGGCTGGACGGCCCGGGGCGAGGCGTGCCCGAGCACGGCGGCGGCCTCGGCCCGGACCAGTTCCAGGAGGGCCTCGTCACGCTCCTCGCCGGGCAGTCCGGCGAGGCGTTCGACCAGGGACCCGGTGGCGGCGCGCCGGGCGGTGCCGCGCGGGGAGACGCGGACGAGTCCGCGCAGCAGGGCCGGTACGGTTCCCGCCGACCGGTTCCGCAGGGCGGCGGTGTCGAGGCGGAGCGGTGCGAGCACGGGCTCGTCCGAGACGAGCGCCGCGTCGAACAGCCGCAGGCCCTCCTCGGTGGACAGCGGCAGGACGCCGGAGCGCGCCATCCGCGACCTGCCCGCCTCGTCGAGGGCGTCGGCCATGGCGCCCTCCTGCGCCCACAGGCCCCACGCCAGGGAGACCGTGGGGCGTCCCTGGGCCCGGCGGTGCCGGGCGAAGGCGTCGAGGAAGGCGTTCGCCGCGGCGTAGTTGCCCTGGCCGGGGTTGCCGAAGGCGCCCGCGGCGGAGGAGAACAGCACGAACCTCGTGCTCTGGCCGGTGAGTTCGTGCAGGTTGAGCACGGCGTCGGCCTTGGGCGCGAGGACGGCGCCCACGCGCTCCGGAGTCAGCGCGGCGATCACGCCGTCGTCGAGCACCCCGGCGGTGTGCACCACGGAGTCGACCGGGGTGGCGGCCAGCAGCCGGGCGACGGCGTCGCGGTCGGCGAGATCGCAGGCGGCCCACGTCGCTTCGGCGCCGAGCGCCCCGAGTTCGGCCTTCAGGTCCGCGGCGCCGGGGGCGTCCGCGCCGCGGCGGCCGACCAGCAGCAGCCGGCGCACGCCGTGTCCGGTCACCAGGTGCCGGGCGAGGGTCTTGCCCAGCGCGCCGGAGGCGCCGGTGAGCAGCACGGTGCCGAAGCCTGAGGCAGCGCTCCCGGCGGCGGCAATGTCCGCGGGGCCGGTGGCGGGGTCCTCCGTCGCCGGGGAGGCGGCGCGGACCAGGCGCGGTGCGCCGGCCTCGCCTTCGCGGACGTGGTGGTCGACGGCGGTTTCGAGTCCGGCCTGACCGGCTGGAGCTGCACCGCCGGTACGACGGTGAACTCGCCCGTGCACAGCGGGAGTTCCGCGCTGCAGGCGACCCCGGCCGGCAACGACGACGCCCAGTGCGCCCAGACGGTGGCCGTCCAGCCGAACGCGCGGTACACCCTGTCCGGCTACGTCCGCGACTCCTACGTCTACCTCGGCGTGACCGGCACCGGCACCACCGACGTCTCCACCTGGACCCAGTCCGCACCCGACTGGCAGAAGCTGACCACCACCTTCACCACCGGCGCCGCCACCACCAAGGTGACCCTCTACACGCACGGCTGGTACGGCACCGGCACCTACTACGCCGACGACGTCTCGCTCGTCGGCCCGGGCGGCGGCACCACCGGACAGCCCCCCGCCGCGCCCACCGGACTGACGGCCGGATCCGTCACCTCCTCCTCGGTCGGCCTGTCCTGGTCGGCGGTCACCGGCGCCACGGGTTACGCGGTCTACCGCGACGGAGCCAAGGTCCAGACGGTGACCGGCACCTCGGTGACCGTCACCGGCCTCACCGCCTCGACGGCGTACAGCTTCCAGGTCACGGCGGTCGACGACACCGGCGAGTCCGCGAAGTCCGCCGCCGTGACCGCGACGACCGCCCCGGGCACGGGCACCGGCGGCGGCTCGGCCGGCCTGCCCGCCCACGCCCTCGTCGGCTACCTCCACGCGAGCTTCGCCAACGGCTCCGGCTACACCCGCCTCGCCGACGTACCCGACAGCTGGGACGTCATCGACCTGGCCTTCGGCGAGCCCACCTCGCCCACCTCCGGCGACATCCGCTTCAACCGCTGCCCGGTCACCGACTGCCCGAACGCCGAGAGCGACGCCGACTTCAAGGCAGCCGTCAAGGCCAGACAGGCGGCCGGCAAGAAGGTGCTGATCTCCATCGGCGGCCAGAACGGCCAGGTCCAGCTGACGACCACGGCCGCGCGGGACACCTTCGTCTCCTCCGTCTCGAAGATCATCGACGACTACGGCCTGGACGGCCTCGACATCGACTTCGAGGGCCACTCGCTGTCCCTGGACACGAACGACACGGACTTCAAGAACCCCACCACCCCCGTGATCGTCAACCTCATCTCCGCGCTGAGGACCCTGAAGGCCCGGTACGGCTCGACGTTCGTTCTGACCATGCCGCCGGAGACCTTCTTCGTGCAGAACGGCTACCAGTACTACGGCACCGGCAAGTGGGGCGGCCAGGACCCGCGCTGCGGCGCGTACCTCCTAGTGCTCCATGCCCTGCGCCACGACCTCACCCTGCTGCACGTCCAGGACTACAACTCGGGCCCGATCATGGGCCTGGACAACCAGTACCACTCCATGGGCGGCGCCGACTTCCACATCGCCATGACCGACATGCTCCTCACCGGCTTCCCGGTCGCCGGCGACCCGGACAACGTCTTCCCGCCGCTGCGCCCGGACCAGGTGGCGATCGGCATGCCCGCGTCGACGAACGCGGGCAACGGCTACGTCTCCCCGTCCGAGGTCACCAGGACCCTGGACTGCCTGACGAAGAGGACGAACTGCGGCTCGTACGCGACCCATGGAACCTGGCCGTCTCTGCGCGGTCTGATGACGTGGTCGGTGAACTGGGACCGCTACTCGAACTGGGAGTTCCAGAAGACGTTCGACGCGTACTTCGGCTGAGCACGACGGACAGGGTGGCCAGCAGCGCCGCGCACAGGCACCAGCTGGCCACCACGTCCAGCGGCCAGTGGTATCCGTGGCGCACCAGCCCGTAGCCGACCCCCAGGTTGACTAGGGCGCAGGCCGCCACCGCCAGCCGCCGGGCGGCCGCCGAGCGCAGCCAGGGCAGGAGCAGCAGGGTCGCGGACCCGTACGCCACCACGGCCGTGGCGGTGTGACCGGAGGGGAAGTAGCCGGTGCCCGGTGGCACCGCCGGGGTGCCCGGGCGTGCGGTCCAGTCCTTCAGCGGCACGATCAGCGCCGGGACCAGCGCCATGAGCGCGGCCGCGGCGGCCGGGGGCAGCCACCACCGGTGCGCCCCGGCGGTCCTGGCCCGCCAGGCGACCAGGCAGGCGGTCAGGGCCAGCACGGGCACCGCCACCTGGATGTCGCCGAGGTCGGAGAGCAGCCCGGAGAACCGGTCCGGGTGGACCAGCGCATGGCTGAGCCGTTCGTCCAGACGCAGCAGGGGGCCGCCCGCGACCACCTGCCAGGTGATCACCGCGAAGAGGAGGAGCAGAACCAGGAGCACAGCCACGGAGGACAGACTGGCAGGTTCCGTCGAGAAGGAGGTCGGCCGCCCCGGAACAGGGGGGGTAGTTCCCGGGCGGCCGTCCGGATCGGAACGTCGCTCGCCCCGGGGGGTTTGGGGCGGCGACCGTCCGATCGGTGAGGAGATCCCGGCGTCAGGCGCCGGTTGTGTGCGCGAGGGCACGACCAGGTCGAAGCTGGGGAGGCCCCGGCCTGAAACCGCCCACAGTTCCCTGTGGGCGGGGTGTATCTCTCATCTGGGTAGAACCTACGGCAGGCCGGGGCGCTTGGGCAGACGGAATCGCGTCCCGTCATCCACCTCGCACACGTTCTTCACACGGCCTGCCGCAGGGACCCCGTCAGAGGTGCGGACCCGCTGCTCAGATGCGTGCGAAGGCCTGCTCGATGATGTCGAGGCCCTCGTTCAGCAGGTCCTCGCCGATGACCAGCGGGGGCAGGAAGCGCAGCACGTTGCCGTAGGTGCCGCAGGTCAGCACCAGCAGGCCCTCGGCGTGGCAGGCCTTGGCCAGCGCGGCGGTGGCCTCCGGGTTCGGCTCCTTGGTGGTGCGGTCCTTGACCAGCTCGATGGCGATCATGGCGCCGCGCCCACGGATGTCACCGATGATGTCGAACTTCTCGGCCATGGCGACGAGGCGGGACTTCATGACCGCCTCGATGTTCTTCGCCTTGGCGTTGAGGTCCAGCTCCTTCATCGTCTCGATGGCGCCGAGCGCACCGGCGCAGGCGACGGGGTTGCCGCCGTAGGTGCCGCCGAGGCCGCCCGCGTGCGCGGCGTCCATGATCTCGGCGCGGCCGGTGACGGCGGCGAGCGGCAGACCGCCCGCGATGCCCTTGGCGGTCGTGATCAGGTCCGGGACGATGCCCTCGTCCTCGCACGCGAACCACTGGCCGGTGCGGCAGAAGCCGGACTGGATCTCGTCCGCGACGAAGACGATGCCGTTGTCGGCGGCGAACTGGCGGATCGCGGGCAGGAAGCCCTTGGCCGGCTCGATGAAGCCACCCTCGCCGAGCACCGGCTCGATGATGATCGCGGCCACGTTGTCCGGGCCGACCTGCTTGGTGATCTGGTCGATGGCCTGCTTGGCGGCCTCGGGACCGGCGTTCTCCGGGCCGGTCGGCCAGCGGTAGCCGTAGGCGACCGGAACGCGGTAGACCTCGGGCGCGAACGGGCCGAAGCCGTGCTTGTACGGCATGTTCTTCGCCGTCAGCGCCATGGTGAGGTTGGTGCGGCCGTGGTAGCCGTGGTCGAACACGACGACGGCCTGGCGCTTGGTGTACGCACGCGCGATCTTGACGGCGTTCTCGACGGCCTCGGCGCCGGAGTTGAACAGCGCGGACTTCTTGGCGTGGTCGCCCGGGGTCAGTTCGGCGAGGGCCTCGGCGACGGCGACGTAGCCCTCGTACGGGGTGACCATGAAACAGGTGTGGGTGAAGTCGGCCAGCTGGGCGCCGGCGCGGCGTACGACGGCCTCGGCGGAGGCGCCGACGCTCGTCACGGCGATACCGGAGCCGAAGTCGATCAGGCTGTTGCCGTCCACGTCCTCGATGACACCGCCGCCGGCACGCGTGACGAAGACCGGCAGCGTGGAGCCCACGCCCTGGGCGACCACGGCCGTACGGCGGGCCTGCAGCTCCTGCGACTTCGGGCCGGGGATGGCGGTGACGACGCGGCGCTCCTGCGGAAGTGCGGTCATGCGGGGCTCCTGGGGGTATTACGGACGCTTACCTTCTTTTCTCGCAGGCTAAGACGGGCGCTGGGGGGTGGGCATGCTCCATGTGGGCGTTGTCCGGGGTTGCCGTTGTCCGTGGTGGACATACCGGGGTGCGAGCAGCGGTCCGTGTCGGGCGGGGGTGGTCTTGCGGCGGTGGGGGCGTCGTCCGCCCCTCTTCGGGACGCGCGGCCGCGTAAGCGGTGAACTCCCGTTCCCGGGGCGTTAGATTGGCTCGCTGACGGTGGACGGAACGGCTGGTCAGGGGGCAGGGCGGATGGACAGCGACGGGACGCGGGACACCCGCGGCACGCATGCGACGCCGGTGCCACGTCCGACGGCGCCGACGGACACGCCCGCGGCGCCTCGGAGCGGCCCCCTGCCGCCGCACCACGACGTCGCCGTGCCGCCACGGCCGACACGCGCGCCGGATGTACCGCCCTCGCACGCCTCGGGCGCCCCGCATCCGCGCTGGCCCGTCGCCGACTGGCTCGACGAGCCGCGTCCCGCCGTCGAGCCCGGCATCTGGCGTTACGGCTACCGGCGGCCCAAGGCCGCGCATCAGGGGCAGCGTCTTGCCCCTGTCACCATCGTCGGCTTCGTCGTCCCGCTGCTTGCAGGCCTGCTTCTGTGGTCACTGTGGCGGCACGGCAGCCTTCCCTACCAGTGGGCCGTCATCAAGCTGGTCACACCGGGCGACTGGTGGTGGGGCGGTACCACGACGCCGAAGACCTACCAGGGCGCCGAGGCCCTCACGGTCGCCGACGGCGTGGTCTTCGCGACCCTCGTCTACGTCATGGCGCGCCTGGGCAGCTGGCCCGACATCATCCGGCATGTCGTCACCCGCCGCCCGCAGCCCGGCCGGGCACTGATCGCCGCCCTGGGCGCGCTGATCGCACTGGCCTTCGTGTTCCCGAGTGCCTTCCCCGGCATCGGTTGGGACGCCTTGCCCATCATCGATCCGGTGTTCTCCCTCGTCGTCCTGATCACCGGCGGTTACGACGTGTTCGGCTCGCAGCTGCTCACGAACGGGCTGTACGCGCTGGTGACCCTGCTTGTGCTGTGGCCGTTCGCCCGCGTCGGCGGCTGGTGGCCTCTCGCGAAGGAGGCGCTGGCCGCGCGGGCGGGAACGGCCCAGGCCGCTCAGCCGGTCGTCGACCGGCGGCCGTCGCAATGGCCCGAGCTGCGGGAGGCCGGTCAGCATCAGGCCGCCGACGCGCTCGCCGCCGAGGTGCACGCCGGCCGGATGAACGACGTGGACTGCGTCCGCGTCGGCCATATGTGGACCACGGCCAGCGCCCGGGCCCGGCTCGCCTCCTTCACCGACACGGTGCTGCGTGAGGGCGCTGCCGCCTGGACCCACCCGTCCGGCGCTCGCGACCTGCCGGGAGGCCGAGCCGCCCAGCACGACCTGCTCGCGCGGCAGGTGCGCCTTGGGCAGTGGGTGACCGGGGACCGCACCCCGGTCGCCTACGGCGGCGCAGGGGCGGCGCTCGCACCGGACAGCCTCGGCACCTCACTGCTGGCCGTCGGACCCTCCGGCTCTGGCAAGACGCGTCACCTGATCCGACCCGTCGCCGAGTTCCTCGGCCTGCAGGCGCTCGCCGGACAGTGCGCCGTCGTCGCCGTCTGCGCGGCCGGCACCCCGCTCGGACCCGACGCCGCGTACGACGTCGTCGTACGCCTCGGCGACCCCGCCTCGGTGCACGACCTCGACCCCTACGCGGACTCCGACGACCCGGACGAGGCGGCCTCCTTCCTGGCGGAGGGGCTCGTCGGCGACCTGGACGCGACGAGCGGTCAGCGGGCGGTCACCACGCTGGCCCAGCTTCTCGGCCCGTACCGGGTGGCGCACGGACGCTTCCCGACGCTGCCTGTACTGCGTGAGCTCCTGGAGGGCGAGCCCTCGGCCCTGGCTGCGCTGCGCGAGGCGTTGGCGGAGGAGAGTCACGGCGCGATGCGCCGCGAACTCGATGCGCGCGCCCGGCAGTCGGGCAGCGCGGGCGATCCCGGCCCTGTCCTGGCCGACCGGCTCGCTGTGCTGGTCCGGCCCGCGTTCTCCGAGTTCTTCGGCGCGGACGGCGGCGGTGCCCGGCCCTTCTCGCTGCGTGCCGTCGCACACCATCCGCTGCGAGTCCGTATCGACCTGCCCGACCGCGGACACGAGGAGGCGTCCCGGATCGTCAACCGGCTGGTGCTCGCCCAGTTCGGCGCCGTGGCGGCGTCGGGCGAACGGAACCACTTCGCCTGCCTCGTCCTGGACGACGCCACCGGAGCCGTGACGACCGCTTCGATACGAAGCATCCAGCGCCTACGCTCCCGCAACGCGGGCGTCGTGCTCGCCCTGCGCACGGTCGGCGACGTCCCCGAGGCGCTGCACGGGCCGCTGTACGCGGCCGCCGGCTGTCGTATGGCCTTTTCCGGGGTCACCACGTGGGACGGCAGCAGGTTCGCGGAGGCCTGGGGCACCCAGTGGGTGGAGACCCGGGACGTGGCCCGGCACACCGTTTTCGCGGACCAGCCGATGACACGCGCCATCCACGCCCTGCGCAAGCTGGTGACCGGCAAGGCGGTGACCACGGAGGCCGTCACCGTCCGCCAGGTCGAGCGGGAGCGTTGGTCCGCGTCCGAGTTGGCGCACGGGGTGCCCGCGGGGCATGCGGTGCTGTCGCTGACGACCGTGCAGGGTGAGCACGCGCCGCCGTTGCTGGTGGATCTGCGGAGCTGAGGGAGGGCCAGCGGGGGATCGTACGGTGAGGCAGAATCGACATCGGTCGTTCATACGCCGCGGCCAAAAGATCACCTCGTTCACCGGATCTCCCTCACCGTGAAGGCCTCATGCCCCCGACGCTCGCCTCGCTCGTCCACCACTCCGCGCTGAAGCTGACCGTGCGCGCGGGCGAGGACCGCCTCGACGTGCCCGTGCGCTGGGCCCATGTCAGCGAACTGGCCGACCCCGTCCCCTACATGGAGGGCGGCGAGCTGCTGCTGATCACCGCGCTCAAGCTGGACGCGGAGGACCCCGAGGCGATGCGCCGGTACGTACGACGGCTGGTCGGCGCGGGCGTCGTCGGGCTCGGCTTCGCCGTCGGCGTCAACTACGAGGACATCCCCAAGCGGTGGCTGTCGGGGGGAGTGGGGAAGGGGCCGCGGTGGACGTCGGTCCGGCGTGGCGCTGGATCGTGGGGGCGGCGGGCATGTCCGCCAGGCGGACGGCGTCCGCGGGTACGGCGGCGAGGGGAGCGGCGAGGGGGGAGGTGCGGCGGGCAGGGGCGGGCCTGACGGGGGCCGGGGGACGGGCCTGGCCCTGCTGGGCGCTCGGTGCAGGAGCAGTGGTCGGCCGACGGCCTGTGCCGGTTTCCTTCTCGGGGCCCGGCCGCGGGGACTCGGCGGACTGCGACAGCGGCGCGCCGAGGCCCAGCCGTGGCGGTGTCCGCGAGGGGGTGCGCTGGACGGGGAGTGCGGTGCCTACGGCAGGAGCCGGCCTGCCCGCAGCCGCCTCGGGGCGGGTGGGAGCGATGGTCGCTCGCCGGTCGTGGGGCGTGGCGGAGCCGGAGGATTCGGAGGGGCCCGGTGCCGTCCGGGTAGGGGAAGAGTGGTCGGCAGACGCCGTGGTCGAGGCGGGGGACGACGGACCCGGGGCGGGGGAGGGAGCCGAGTCGTCCGCCCGAGCCGCCGAGGCCGGCGTCACGGCGGGGGTTGGTGAGTCGGAGGTCGCCGTCGCCCGTTGGACGGGGGGTGGGGTGTTCGTGGCGTTCGTCGTGGACCGCTGGGGGGATGTCGGGGCTGCCGTGTGGCGCGGGGTCGGCCTTGGAGAGGGCGTCACTGCGGGGGCATCGGCTTCGTGGCCGGGGGAGTCGCCGGTCGGCGTAAGGGAGTCGGTGCTCTGTCGGTCGGATTCAGCCGCCTGGGTACGAGTAACCGGGCCCTGCGGGCCGGAGCCGGTGAGCTGTGTACGGGGCTCACCACTCCGGACGTGGGCGGGCGTCCCGGCGCCTGGGGTGGTGGTCCTCGCGTGGCCGGGCAACGCGGCCCGCTGCACCTCCGCGACCGGACGCCGAGCGGCGGGCGGAGTTGTGTCCTGCGAAGGCCGAACCGTCCGGGCCGCCGGGCGGCGGGGGGCTGCGGGACGGTCGGCGGTGGGCGATGCGGGAGCGGACTCCGTGCGCTGCTTGTCACCGGAACCGGCGGCCGACGCGGACGGGGACGGCGCCGGTGCGTGTCCGGCGTCGGCGGACGACGGCCCGGACCGCGAAGACGCAGGGACGGACTGGACCGCCAAGGACGTTGAAGCGGGCGGTGTATGCCCTGTGCCGGCGGCGGGTCCGGACACCGGCGCGGTACTGCCGTCGTCTCGGGAGGTCGTCGTTCCGGCGGGCGGTGTATGCCCTGTGCCGGCGGCGGGTCCGGACACCGGCGCGGTACTGCCGTCGTCTCGGGAGGTCGTCGTTCCGGCGGGCGGCGTTTGTCCTGTGCCGGCGGCGGGTCCGGACACCGGCGCGGTACTGCCGTCGTCTCGGGAGGGCGTCGTCCCGGCGGGCGCCGTACGGTCGAAGCCGGCGGCGGGCGTCGATGGGCGCCCGGGGCCGATGGTCGCGCGCTGGACCGGTGCTTGGTCGGTAACCGTGCCGGTCGACGGTGCCGAAGGCCCGGCGGGGGTGCCCAGGGAACCGGTTCCCGCCGAGTGCCCTGCGGACCGAACGGCGGCGGAGTTCCGCTCGCCTCCCGGGTCCGGCGTGGTACGGGTTGGAGTGACCGCCCGCTGCACCGGCGTACCGGCGGCGCCCGTCGTGCCGGAACCGGGACGCGCGGTGGGGGAGCCGGGCGACCCGACTCCCTTTGTTCCGATACCCGTTGACGACGCCGGCCCGTCCTCCCCGACCCCGCCGTCCGAGGTGCGCGCCCCAGAGACCGTCGTGCTCGTCGGCACGGCCGGCAGCACCCTGGGCCGAGCGGTCGTCGGCCCGGCCGGAGCCCGTACCAAGGCCGGCGGCCGGGGCATCCCGGCGGTCGCCGGCGTCACCTGGACACCGCGAGCCGGACGCGCGACCGGGGCGCCGGCTGCCGCGGCCGGCACCCGCTGCACCGGTACGACCGGCGGGGCAGGAACGCCCGTTCCGCCGCCCGGCGCCAGGGGCGGCCCGGAATTCACAGCGGCCGCCGTAGGGGCCGCGGGCGGCGCCACCGGGACCGTCCGGCCCCCGCCGCCACCCCGGTTGGTCACCGGCGAGGTCTGTACGACGGGCGCCCCCGATCCCTTGGCGGCCGCGGTCGGCGTCCCGGGCTGCCCGCCCGACCGCCCGGACCCGGCCCCGGCCCCGGCGGAACCACCGGACCACGGCCCAGCCGCGACGGTCGCTCTCGCGCCGGACCCGTCCGACGAAACCGCCCGCAGTGGCACCACGGGCACTCGCCGCACCGTTGGTGCCTGCGGCCCCGCCGTCGGCCCCGCGCCGGGTGCCGAACCCGACGGCAGGGCGAAGGCCGGGCCTTCGAGGCCCGGCCGGGGAGCCGCCGAAGCCGCGAGTGAGCCGCCGAGCAGGCCGGCGGCCGTCCCGTCGAGGACCGTGTGCGAGCGGGTGCTCAGGAACGTCGGGTTCTGCCAGGTCGGCAGGCGCCCGGAGAACCCCGCGTCCGCGACCGCGGCGCCGCCCGTCGCCGTACGCGTGGCGAGGGCACGCTGCATCGGCGGCAGCCCCGGCCAACCGGCAACCGCCGCCCGCCCGGCTTCGGAACCGCTTTCGCCGGCAGCCGGATTGGCGCCGTCGGACGCACCGGCGACGGGCTCCCGCGCGCCCGCGTCGGATGTCTCGGAACCCGCAGGCCCCCCGGACGAGGCACGTCCCCGCCACCGTTCCAGGAACCCCACGGCTCAGCCCCCCGCTTCCGGCCGCGTCACCAGGGACGCGATCTCGCTCGTGAAGCGGCGGCGGTCGTGGTGTTCCAGGTCCAGGATGTCTTCGAGGCCCCAGTGGAAGTGGTAGGCGACGTACGCGATCTCTTCGTGCAGCCGGTCGGTCGCGTACGTCACGATTCCCCCAGGCGGCTCCCGCCGAGTTCCACCTCGAAGGGCTCCGAGCAGTGCGGGCACCGCACCGCGGCCCGGGTGTGGCCCTCCGCGTTGATCTGGCGGTAGAAGTCCTGCAGGAACGCCAGGTCGGAGGCGAACATGTTCTCCACGATCCCGTCGTGGACCATCGGCAGCGTGCCGAGCCGGGTGATGACCCGGCCGAGCAGCACCACCGACAGGTATGCCGGGTTCTCCTGCACACGCACGTCCCGCAGCGGGACCAGCTCGTCGCGGGCCGTCGACAGGCGCATGGTGCCGTCCCGGTGGACGGTGCCCTGCTCGTCGACGTACCCGCGCGGCAGCTGGAACGGGAACTCCGTCCGCAACTGCTGTTGCTGGTGAGGCTGCTGGCCCGGGGCGGGAGGGCCGGGGTCCGCCGACGGCGGCTCCGGCGCGGGCGCCGTCGCGTCCGCGCCGGGGAACGTGCTGCCGGCCCCCGCCCTGACAGCCGAACGACGCATTACTCGATGACCAGTTCTTCGAACACGATGGTCACGGTCTCGGTGAGCGCGGCGGCCTCGCCCGCCTTCACGGTGCTCGCGTCGATCTTGCTGCACCAGGCGTTGCGCAGGTTGTACCGCTTCACCGGGTTGCTCATGTAGTCCATCATGATGATGGTGGCGTTCTTGCGGGCGGTGGACATCTGGCCCGCGATGGACTCGTTGATCCACTGGGTGAACGAGTCGGACTGGGTCATACCGCGGACGACCGTGCAGGTCCCGTTCTTCTTCGTACCCGGCAGGTTCTTGACCGAGTTCTGGCCGTTCTGGCTGTTCTGCGTGTACGTGATGACGTCCTGCTCCATCGACAGGCCGCTGACCTCGGCGAGGTACTCGACCATGACACCGTCGATCTGGAGGCCGAAATTGTGCGATGTGAGGCTGTCACCCGGCTGGAGACTCATGGATTCGCTGTCCTTCTAGGGGTGTTGACGGGGTGGTGCCGGAGGAGTTCGGGGCCGGCTCCTATTCCTCCAGCTCCCCGCTGCCGCTGGAGAACTGGGCCAGGCGGAAGATCACGAACTCGGCGGGCTTGACCGGCGCGATGCCGATCTCGCAGACGACCCGGCCGACGTCCACCGACTCCGCGGGGTTGGTCTCCTCGTCGCACTTGACGTAGTACGCGTCCTCCGCCCGCTGCCCGAACAGCGCGCCGCTGCGCCACTCGTTGACCAGGAACGCGGAGATGTTGCGCCGGATGCGGGCCCACAGGTTGTGGTCGTTCGGCTCGAACACCACCCACTGGGTGCCGATGAGGATGGACTCCTCGAGGTAGTTGAAGTACCGGCGGATGTTCAGGTAGCGCCACGCCGGGTCGGAGGACATCGTGCGCGCGCCCCACACCCGTACGCCACGGCCCGGGAAGGCGCGGATGCAGTTGACGCCGATGGGGTTGAGCAGGTCCTGCTCACCCCGGGTGACCTGGTACTCCAGGTCCACGGCGCCGCGTACGACCTCGTTGGCGGGCGCCTTGTGCACACCGCGCTCGGAGTCGCTGCGGGCCCAGATGCCGGCGATGTGGCCGGACGGCGGCACCATGCGCGCCTGGCCGGTCGCGGGGTCGAAGGCCTTGATCCAGGGGTAGTACAGGGCCGCGTACTTGGAGTCGTAACCGGCCGTCTCCTGCCGCCACACCCGGATCTGACGGGCGTTCAGGCCGGGCGGCGGGTCGATGACGGCGACGCGGTCGCCCATCAGCTCGCAGTGCGCGATCAGACCCAGCTGCACGGCCTTGACGGCCTCCAGGTCGATGGCGCCGCGCTGGTAGGCGGCCATCAGGTCGGGCACCGCGACCATGGAGACCTCGTCGACGGCCTCCAGACCGCCGAAGCCGGTACGGTCCGCGGAGTCGCCGAGGTACTCGGCCGGGCCGGGGTGGGAGC
>NZ_JBSGDB010000218.1:0-14029 GCF_053602155.1 Streptomyces sp. NPDC004561 | reverse complement strand
GCAGCCTCGACGGCTACCGGCTCGGTGCTGAGTTCCGTCATGCTGATAGCCACTCCTTCAGGGAGGACAGCAGAGGCCCGGACGCCATGCCGACCAAAGCGCGCGTCCGGGCCTCTGTGCTGTAAGAAAGCGTCGGTCAGAGCTGGTTGGACTCCAGAGCGAAGAACCCGACCGAGGCTCCGTTCAGGTCGGGGTCCTGGCCGGTGACGGCCTGGTAGATGGACAGGTAGGCGTCCTGGCGGGTACTGCCGGGCGGAGGCGTGAACGTGCCCTCCTGCGTGACGGACAGCCAGCCCGGCTTCTCCAGGGTGATGACGAAGTGATGCGTGCCCTGCCCCTGCTGAGCGCGGCCGGTGTCGGTGGCGGTCTGCGTGGTCACGGTCGATCTCCTGCGGGTCGGTTCGGGCCGCGATGTGGGCGGCCGTCGGTATGGCGGGACAAGCTCGCCGGGTCTGCGCGCCGGGTCTGCGAGGGTGCCGCTAGCCCGGGGCTCACCGGGTCTGCTTCACTGGTGCTCGACTGCTTCCGGCAGTCGCAACGACGGCCAGCCCACTTTCACTGGGCTGGCCGTCATTGGTGGTGCCGGACGCCGGTCAGGCGTCGGATTCCTCGTGGGACATCAGCGAGCCCCATGCCTTGCGCACGCGCTGCTCCCCGCCGACGAACCCGCCCTCACGGAACCCGGTCACGGCCTGGCGGTAGGACAGCGGCGGGTCGTCGCTGTAGCGCAGGTGCCGCAGCACGACGACGAGCTGAGCATCGGTCAGCGCCTCCCCGGGGTGCGGAGTGGGCACACCGGCCACGGCCGCGATCTCCTCCAGCGTCACGGGCGGTGTGACGGGCGGCGTCACGGGCGTGACGGCCCCGGCCGGAACCGTCTCGAACTCGGCCGTGACCTGCGTGTCTTCCTCCGTCACGGCAGGCGTGACGGCCGTGACGCCTCCCTCGTCCACGGCCTCGACGGCGGGCGGCTCGGGAGCGGCCGCCACGTCGGGGGTTTCGGGCGTGACGGGCAGGGCGAACATGCCCGCCAGCGCGGCATCCGCGCCGGCCGTCATCCGCTCGCGCTGTACGTCGACCAGGTTCGCCCCGAGGAGTGCATCACCCGTGCCGACCTTCTTCGCGAGCTTCCACGACTTCAGCTCCGAGTCCCTGCGGGCGTCCTCTTCCGGGTGGTTCGCGGCGCGGGCCCGGTGGTAGGCGAGCTTCTGCACGACCGCCGCATTGCGGCGCTGCGCTTCGGCGTCCACCCCTGTGCGGTAGACCACGATCCGGCGGGCCAGCAGGCCCATGCCCTCAGCGGCCACGCACATGGCCATCGGGGTGAAGGCGAACACCACCGACTCCGTGCCCGTCGGCGCGATCGCGGCGCCGGTCAGGGACGCCACCGCTGGCAGGGTCCACAGACCCAGCCGCACGGCCGCCGGGGAGGACTGGCCCAGCATGGTCAGGCCCACCAGGGTCAGGGCCAGGACCAGCGTCGCGCCCTCGCCCGCGGCGACCACACCGAGCGCGGTGGCCGACCGGTGGAACACGCTGGTGATGTTGCTGTAGGTGCCCCACGCGCCCAGACCGCCGAAGGCGACCATGGGCAGCGCCGTGGCGCCCAGTACGAGTGTCTGGCCCCAGCTCAGGGACCGTTCCGGGGGATGCTTCACTGCTTGTCTCCTTGTCGGGAGGATGACCGTCTGACCAGGCCGGTCAGGCGGCGCGCTGGTCGTCGGGGTAGGCGCACGGGACGCACAACCCGAGAGTTGTGGGGATGACGTATCCGGCATCCCGACGACACTGCGGGCAGGTTCGGCGGGCGCGCATCGCGCACTGAAGCGCCCGGTGCTTCGCTTCGGTCATCGGCCGTACCGGCTTGGCCTTATCGAGCCGGTAGAGGTAGGCGACCAGCGGCCCGCGCCGGCAGCGAGGGCGGAGTACCTGCGCGGCGACCGGCTGACCGCCGGGGCGCAGGCCACGCGCCCGCAACTGCCGCCGGGTCGCCAGGCCGTCCGGGGCCAGGCGCCATGGGTAGGTGGGGATGCCGTGCCGGGCGCCGCTCGGGTCGAAGCACTTGCCCAGCGCCGCCATCAGGCCGCAGCTCCGGCCAGTGCCGGGGCGGGCACGTCGGCGTAGGCGACCAGCTTCACCGTGGCGCCCGCGTACTGACCGAACGCGAGCAGGACGCGCGTGCGACCCCCGCTCTGCGTGCTGTGCGTCACGGCGTCCGGGGCGATGCCCAGTGCGTCGCGCCACGCCTCGAAGTCCGCCAGGTCGCCGTGGAACGACAACTCCAGCCGGTCAGGCCAGATGGTGCTCACCCCGACGGTCGGGGCTGCGAGGTGCCCAAAGTCCGCAGCGAGCAGGCGCAGCGCCCGCAGCGGCACGGACAAGCCGTCCAGCGTCAGGCCCTCGTTCATGCCGCGACCCCCTTGCGGGCCACGCGGCGGCGGGCGGGGCGGACCAGCGGGACCACGTTGAACAGGTCCGGGTGGTCCTCGACGACCCGCGCGGCCAGGCGGATCAGGCCGTCGGGCAGGTCGCTGAACTGGGGGTCGGAGAGGATGTCACGAGCCGCGTCCAGACGGGCCGCGCGTTCCTCGCCGCTCTCGCCCTCGACCCCGAGCCACAGCTCAACCGGTGTACCCAGCGCCAATTCCGCGAACTCCGCGTCGGTGACGGCCTCATGACCAGCAACGATGTACTTCATGGGCTTCTCTCCTCAGGTGGAGCGGCCCGAACAGCAGCCCGCCGGGGAGCGCCCCAGAGAGCCGCGAGCCGCTGTGCGTCGGCGTCTCGTGCAGTACGAGCGCTCACGGCCACCCGGCACTCACCGCCGCGACGGCGCCGGTGTCGGGGACCGTGAGCACTGGTGCTCAGCGCAGGCCCGTACGGCCCACGGAAAGTGCTGCGGTGTCAGATCACGCAATGCCGTCACCGCCCCGAAGGGCGGATCTGGGCAGGTCACCCGGCCCGACATGGGCGGTCGGGGTGGTGACCCGCACCCATCGACCACCCGTGTGCGGGTGGCTGGGCCGGCACTCTGTTGAGTTCTTCGCAGCGCTGGTCCCGGGCCTAGCTTCCGGGTGCTGTTTGTGCAGGTCAGGCAGGTCGATCGACCACGCCATCTCCTCGGCGGGGTCACTTTCGGCTCTGCCTCAGAGTGCACTGTGAGACAGAGTGAGTCAAGTGCCTGCCCGGAATGAGGGCAGTGGGCACTGGCTCTACCTCTGAGGCACGGGCACTATGAGGCAGAGACTGAGAAGAGACTTGGGGTGCAGATGGTCGAGTGGACCGGCAAGTTCGCCTATCAGCAGGTAGCCGATGACCTGCGGCGGCGCATCGCGGATGGCGAATTCGCCGAGACCGGACAGCTTCCCTCGCTTGCGCAGATCCAGAAGCGCTACGAGGTCACGGTGACCGTGGCCCGCGCCGCCATCCGGCAACTGACGACGGATGGTCTCGCGGTGAGCCACCAGGGCAAGGGTGCATTCCTGACGCCCGACGCTGGCCGGGCCGCACAGCTCGCCGATCCAGTCGGGATCATGACGGAGCTGCGTGAGGAAGTGGAGAAGTTGCGCACCGAAGTCGGGGAGCTGCGCCAGCGGGTCGCGACGCTCGAAGGAAGCTGAGCTTCGAGCGAGCAGGGGCAGGGGCTGAGCGGCCGCGGTGTGTGGCATGTGCACCTCCTCGTTCGGTGTGTGCACTAGTTCACAGCTGCGGCGCGAAAACCTGTATCACGTATCACTACCTGAGAAATTCTCGGCTCTTTTGCACATCCGCTTATACATGCTCTATCACGACGTTCCACGGGCCTACTCGGACCGCTACACTCGCGGCTCCGAGTAGCTATCTAGGAGGGGCAGATGGCTCGGCAGCACCCGGATTGGAACCCCGAACTTCTTCGCAAGCATCGCGAACAGATCGGGCTCACCCTGGAAGATACGGGGGAGAAGCTCCGTGAAATCGCGGAGCGGCACGGCTTCAACATTGCCGCGAACTTCCAGACAATCTGGGGCCACGAGAAAGGGTCGGTATACCCGGGGCCGCATTACCGGCGGGCCTACTGCCGACTCTATCGGCGCAATGAAGCGCAACTTGGCTTCCGTCGAGCCTTGCCCGGAGAGGATGCCCCCGTGGAGTCCGCCGCCGTACAGCTCCCCACCCCGCGAGTACAGACACACGACGAACAGCCGCAAGCCGTACGGCAGGCGCTCAGCAGCATTCGAGAAGGTACGGGTGACGTCGACAGTGAGGCATTCCGCAACCGCGTAGTTGATGCATGGCGACGCCGTACGAGCGGCGCCGCCACCGATGGCCCCACGGTCGTGCTGGTCGGCGGGTTCGCCGGTTCCGGGAAGTCCGAGTTTGCCAAGTTCCTCGGTGGCCTGACTGGGTGGCCGATCCTCGACAAGGATTCTTTGACGCGCCCACTGGTCGACCAGCTTTTGATTGCACTCGGAGGTGAGGCGCACGACCGGAGTTCCGACCTCTATCGCGAAAAAGTTCGTCCCCTCGAATATCGTTGCCTCATGGAAGCAGCTTGGGACAACGTGGATTGTGGAATTTCCACCATCCTTGACGCACCGTTCGTCTCGGAGTTTTCGCAATCCGATTGGATGCTGCGATTCCAGAACCGCTGCCGCTCAAAGCGAGTCTCTGTCGCGACCATCTGGGTCGAATGCGATCCAGAGTCCATGCGCGAGTACATCGAGTTTCGTGGCGCCGCCCGCGACGCATGGAAGATGGAGGCGTGGGACGAATACCTCTCGTCGCTCAATCTGGAGCTGCGTCCCCAGGGCCCGCACTTCGTCGTTGACAACCGCCTTGGCGCGGCAGTTGCCCTGGTCGACGAAGCGCGCGACGTGCTGAGTGGCGGTGGGCTGTGACGCCGTCCGGCGTGATCCTGTACGGCCCTCCGGGATCCGGTAAGGACACCGTCACTCACGAACTGTGTCGACTCCGGCCGGAGTTCGCGCTCTTCGAGCGGCTTAAGGCTGGTCCCGGACGCACGACCGGATACCGGCTCACGACCGTCGACCACATCGACGCGTTGTCGCGCGCGGGAGAACTGCTCTACCGCAACGCACGCTACGAAGCTGAGTACGCCATTGATCGACAGGGTGTCGCGGCTCTGGTCGACGCTAGCCGCATCCCAGTTCTACACATGGGGCAAATCGCTGGCGTCGGAGCGGTGGCTGCCTTTCCCCTGCACTGGGTTCGCGCGCTGCTGTGGTGCCCCCTGGACGTCACGGAGTCGCGTTCCGTCGGCCGCGGGGACAGAGACGTGAAGGCGCGTATGAAGGTGTGGCACGAAACCCGAGAGGATCTGTTGACCCACGAGGCCGTTCCCTGGACCCTCACCCTCCGGACCGACCAGCTCAGCCCCAGCGAATCGGCCGTCGCCATCATCGACGCTCTTACAGGCTCTGCCTCAGCCGAGAGCCGGGACATCCGGGAGCTTGTGGCATGACGACGCTCGGCATCCTTCACCCCGGCAGCATGGGAGCAGCCATCGCCGCTGAGGCACGACGCTCCGGTGCTGAGGTTCTGTGGTGCCCGATCGGACGCAGCGCGACCAGCCAGGCACGGGCGGAGAGATACGGGCTCACACCCGTACGGGCACTGAGCGAAATGGCTGAGCGCGCCGACATCATCCTGAGCCTGTGCCCGCCGGCCGCTGCCGAGGACGTGGCGCGGGACGTCGCGGCGTGCTCGTATGCCCGAATCTACGTCGATGGGAACGCTGTCTCTCCAGCGACGATGGCCAACGTCAGCGCCATCCTGCTCCGCTCTGGGGCGACCGTGGTCGACGGCTCCGTGATCGGATCCCCGCCGTCGGACTCTAAGAGCCCTCGCTTCTACCTCTCGGGTCCGGCCGAAGCTTTGCTGGCAGTCGCCCGGCTCTTCGACGGAAGCGCCGTCCAAGCACGTGCCTTGTCAGGCGGGGTCGGCCAGGCGTCCGCGCTCAAGCTGTCGTACAGCAGCTACCAGAAGGCGAGCCGCGCCCTGGCCGCCGTCGCCTATGCCCTCGCCAGTGACCACGGGGTGGAGGCCGAGCTACTCGACATCACCGCAGGGCGTACGACCAGCTATCTGACAGAGACCACATACTTCCCGAAGGTCGCCGCTCGGTCATGGCGTTGGGGCCCCGAGATGAGGGAAGCGGCGCACGCCCTCGAAGAGGCCGGACTTCCTTCGGACCTGGCTAACGCCGCAGCGGCCGTTATGGAACGGTGGTCGGGCCTCAAGGATGCGTCGCCAGACCTAGCGCTCGTCATGGAAAAGCTGCATACAGGCCCGCACGGCGATCCGAGCTAAACCCTTATCTCTCGCAGCAGCTCGATGGCCTCCGCGACTCGGTGCACCGCAGCGACCGGCTTCTGGAGGCCATCAGGCCATTCACAGCCGTTAGCCACCCAGACCGTCCGTAGGCCCGCTGCCCTTGCCCCATCCATGTCCGTGTCCGGGTTGTCGCCGATCATCCACCCGCCGGCGCTCAGCTCGACGCCACATGCCCTAGCCGCGGCCTCGAAGAGACGACGCTCCGGCTTCCGTACCCCTACCTCCGCCGAGACGCAGATGCCGTCGAAGAGCGGTGCGAGCCGAGTCGTGTCGAGCTTGGCTCGCTGAATGTCCCCCGCCGCGTTCGTTGCGATGCCGAGCGTCCACCCCGAGCGACGCAGCCCTTCGAGCCCTTCCTGAACCCCAGGGAAGGGCCGCACCGACCGAGCCACACCAGCGACGTACTCACGCCAGAGGCTGCTCAGATCATCGCCAAGCTCCAGCACCGTCCGGAGATGTACGAAGTCCGCCGGGTAGGCGCGCTCCCTGAGTCGATCGCATACGACGGACTCCGCAGTCCGGGGCAACCGGCGCGAGCGCACGAAGCTGCGAGCCCAGCCCTCAAGGGCCGCCCTGCGATCGATAAGGGTGTTGTCCAGGTCAAAGAGTGCCAGCACAAGGCGACGCTACGCGAGGACGCGCTGTCGAGGGCCGGCCGGATACGTCGTCAGCACGCACAGAGGGCTGCTACGACTCGGTTGGGAGCTACTTCCTACATGTCCAGACCGGATCAGGTGCACAGTCATCGTTGGGAACGATGGGGACGGAGTTGCACCACCTGGCCTTGGCGGGGTTCGGGGAGCAATGACTCGTCGATTGGCCGACAACTCTCTGGCTGATCCACGACCAACTTCCGTCCCGGCCCCTCTCTCACTGTTCCGCGCACAATCACCGGTCGTCGATCGCGGTGCCAACCGACTGCCTCTTGGTACTGCTCGTAATTCAGACGTACCCGAATTTCGCACGCCCTGGAATTCCTTACCGTCGCCACCGTTACAGTACCGAAGGGTTCATCCTGTACGTGCCGTAGCTCAACTATGCCACCGGAGAAAATGGAATGCGGTTCCATTTTTTTCTCTTTGAGGATTTCGGCAGCACGCCTCACCTTATCGGCTGCTGCTGCCTCTATTTCGACCGTGCTGGGCACTGAGGAAGACGCCTGAACCGCCGGGGCCCACTGAAAGTGGGCCTTGAACTCGGCCACCGACGGTTGCTCAAGAATTTTAGTCAAGGCCGAGCAGAATTCTCGACTCACGCCACGTTCAACGGCAGCATGCAAAGTCCTTGCAGAAGGCAGGCCCTCGGGCTGAACAATAACCTCATTTACGGCTACGAGCGACTGAGCCAGGGTCCGAGTAACCCGGCGAGCGAAAGGTTCCGCCGCAGCACGAAATAGTTCTTCACCTTGAACGTTCGGCAAAGGGGCTTGAGAAGTATCCATTTTAGGCAGAGGTACCAAAACTGGAATCATGAATGGCCCTCGGACCGTATGATCCATGCGCGCCGTTTCCACGACGGCATCGCCCTGCTGGGAATAGTTCCCAGCAATGTTGCTTTTCTCGCTCCAAGCCGTTGTGCCACTCGCCCGTAGAATCGCTTTAGCGTTGGAGATTACGGTGGCTGCCGCGTCGAGCGGGATTGTGTTCGCGAAGTCATCCTTCGCCGCCTGCAACAAAGCCACGTCTGTGCGATAGTAGCGAATGTAGTTCGTGATAAATCGAAGATCTTTCCGTTCCCATCGAGCAATGCGCTCGATGATTCCCTGAACCAGTGCGGCATCTTCCTCATGCATTACAGGGACTGCAATTCGGGCAGCCTGCTTAACCCACATCCGCCCGGCCGGGCCCGGTGGTCGCGGAACCCACCCTTCGGACTCCATAAAGTCCTCTACCTGCGGGAGTGTGGGCGTCCGAGGCTCCGTGATTTCATTTACATCGGCAAGAAGCATTCCTCTACCTCCTTCTCCCAGTCGATGAGAGTCGCGACGGTGAGTCTTTGGCTTTTCGGAACGGTAACATTCTCGCCGGGACCGATTTTGTCTACGCGAGTCCAAAATGCTGCGGCACGGTGATCAGTCCCGGCCCCGTGATGATTGATCCATTCGAACCGATCCCGACGGTCAAGTATCACGAGGATAAAGTAGACGGGAATCCTTGCCGCGTTCCATCGCTCACGCCAGTGAACTTCCGCAGGCCAGGTCGCCCCCCTACCGGCGATCGTGAATTGAGACGTACATTTGATTTGTATCCGTGCCGAAGCCGCGAGGAAGTCAACGTCGCCATCCACAGCCATAGCGTCTTCGTCGGGCGACGTTTCCTTGAAGGGGCAGCCAGCCTGACTGAAGATCGATCGCACATGCGCGACGCCGTACCGTGCCTTGCACGCCTTGTCGCCCAGAACGGTCACCGGTGGGTGAGAGTCGTCTGGGCGCGCCCCCGGGATACTCATGTCCACATACTGACGGATTCTCAGGTCCCGTACCAGAGCGAGGCTTTGACGCTCCGTCGCGACCTGCTGGCTACTCTGTGATCAGTGGCCGCACCATCTAGGTTTTTGTCCAGGTCACGACCCTCATTGGCAGCGGCTCGCCGGATAGAACCTGCGCCACCAACCTCGGGTCGTGACCGCCGATGCCGGCACTCAACGACGCCCGTCGAAGCTGCTCGTTGTCCTGGTCCTTGTCCAGTTCGTCGACGAACACCGTCGTTCGTCGCTGTACGGTCGCCTGCTCTGAGCTGCCGCCCGTACAGCGACGAATCCATCTGGACAGCTGTGTGGACAGTTGGAAAGCGTGTTGGGGGGTACCCCTCACGAGTTCGAATCTGTATCCTTCGCAGCCGCCTGAGCAGGCGAAACGAACGCGCGTCCGGTCTGCTATCTGGTGGTCAATGCGGCGGTGCCACGTGCGATGGGTGGGTGGCTGGCCTCGGTATGGACGGGGTGCCGCTGTCAAACGGCGATGAACAGTTGAGGCAGGGTGACCACGGCCTCCCACGCGGACTTCCGGGCGGCGTGGAGGACCCTTTCCTGTGCGATCTCCTCGTTGAGATCCGCGCGTGCCCTCTCCAGCATTGTGGCTGTTGCGCACTCATGGCCCGACTCCCACCCGCGCTTCGGGGCGGTGCCAGTGCACCTCACACCGTCCTGCTGGAAGGCGAACTCGTCGGACCGACGGCTGATGATCCAGGCTGGCATCTCATGGTTATTGGTGCAGTAGCCAGCCTGCACGATCAGGTCTGTCGTGTCGCTCCAGACGCCGTAGTAGGGAGGCCGGTAGGCGATGATGCGGCTGCGGCGGAGTTCGTCGCCTTTCTGCCAGACGACGTGCCGGTGGTCGGGGCCAGTGGCACAGTCGATCATCTTGCCGGTGAGGATGTCGGCGACCTTCTTCTCAGGGCAGTGGTTGATGTAGCCCCACGGCTGACCTCGCAAAGATCCCTTGTCGTCGATCAGCCGCTCCTCGACGAGCTGTCGGAAAACGGACTGGGTGATCTGCCTCTTACCCAGGGTGAGGGTCTTCACCTCGATCGTGGCGGTGGTGACGGTGACGTTCTGCGGGGTGAGTCGGTCTATCACTGGGTTTCCCTGACGTTCAGATGCCGGGATGGGCAGTCGCCCAGCGACTTGCGCTGTCGCGGTGCGGAGACCATGGCCACTCCTGAGCAATGTGCGGGGATGTCTTGCTCCGCCAGCCTCCCCGGACCAACGGCAGCTCGATGCGATATCCAGATAACTTGGCTGATCTACGACTGCGACTGCCTCTGGGCAGAGCCTGCGGCATCCGATCGGCACGGTATGGGCGGGCCCGTCCGGCTGCTCTACGACCATCCTCTGGCCAGCATGGGCGTGTCCACAGTGCGTCATCGCAGAGTGTTGGTTCGTGACAGCCGAGCGTCGTGCCCCCTGGGAGGGTGGCTGGTATGAGAAGACTTGCGGCTGTGGCGGTCAGAGTCGCTCTGTAAAGGCCTTGACTGTAAGCGCGTCAAGACCTTTACATGTGCTCATGTGGGATGACGATCGCCTTCAGCGAGAAGCGGAGAGCCAGCGCATCAGTGCCGGCGAGCACTACCGGAAGGCTGTTGAGGCCGACAGGCTTGGCAACGCCAAGCAGGCCGAGGCTGAGCGCGAGAGGGCGGCATACGCCACTCGCAGAGCTGAGCTGTATGAGCGCCTTATCGGCCGCTGGACGGGCCCCGGAAGGTACACGGAGGTGCTCTCCATAGACACGGACGAGGCGCTCAAGCTCCTCGACCGCTTCGACAGCCACCCGGTCGGAGAGGTGCTGACACACGCGGAGGGCAACAAGACCGCAGAAGCTGGGCTCAAGACCATCCAAAGCCTGGCGTGCACCTGGGCCTTCGGCAACGAGGTCCGCGCTGGCGCGATGAGAGAAATCGTCCGGATGGTCAAGCGGATTGAGGCTACGGGTGCCGAGGTCAACATCGCCGCCCTCGCCCGCATGACTGGCATCTCCCGACAGACTCTCCACGCCCGCCTGCGCGCCCCTCAGTGACCGGCTCATTGGCCGACAGACCGTGTTGACCGTCGGCCAGCAGGATGACGCGCCGAAACGGGCCCGCGACGCCCGTAAAGCTCTGCGCCCGAAGGGCATCGTCGTGCTAGGCCACCAAGGATCACACCCACACGTCGCCCGTAAGCTCGAATTGCCGGCACCGACCAAGGGCGAGTGGATCTCCACCCGCCTTGTTCCTGTCCCATCTGACGACGCGCGACCGAAGTTCTCACTGGACGGCCAGTTCTGGGGGCGCGCTCGTGGGAAGGAGCTGTTGGATCCTGAGCCCGTTCCAGCTTCCTGACGACCGATGGCCCGCAGGTGTCCCCCGGCAGAGGGCGGTCCACGGAACGCCGCAGGTCGTAAGCGGTGAACGGGGCGCTGTCAAGCGCCTGGCGCTGCCTGAGGGGGCCGACAGGCCCGCGCGGTCACTCGTGGTCTCTGCCGCATAGGGCCCGGTGGTACCGCAGGTGTGCTGCGTTGATTTGGTGAGCGGGGTGCCGTCGCAGTCGGCCTATGGTCGTGCCGTCGGAGGTCATGCGCACGGTGTCGTCGGTGTCGACGTAGATGGCGAGTGCGTCGAACTGCACGTGATGATTCGGGCAGAGGACGAGCAGGTTAGACAGCTTGTCCGGGCCGTGGTGGGGGCGGCCGAGGCCGCGGATGTGGGCTGCTTCGCTGTAGGTGCTGAATCGGGTCGGCAGCTGCAGATCACAAACCTGGCAACGGTCGTCGTGTAGTGCCTTCACCGTGGCCGTCAGTTCGGGATCACGGATGATGCGGGAGAAGGTGACCGTTCGCCGTGAGGCGGGACCTTGTTCCGTCTCTTGCTCCGCCGCGTCATCGGGGATGCCGCTGGCGCTCTCGTAGCCGGCCAGTCCAACCCGCGCCATCAACTCGTGCTGGTCGACGTCAGCGAGGTAGCTCTCCCGCAGGACAGCGACTGCCTGAGAGCGCAGGAAGGAGTCACTTAGCAGGTACGCGGCGCGCTTGTTCAGACCAGCCTCGGGGTTGAGTTGGTCGAGTGTTGAGGGAGAGGGCTCGGCAGATGAATCCAACAGGGGCCCTTTGATGTGCCACAGCTGGCTCGTCTTCAGGCGCCAGAATGGGTACTCAGGAGTCACGGAGGACTCAGGAAGACCGAAGTCGGCAAGTAGACCTCCCACCTCGTCACGAAACTCCCGCCAGGGAGCGAGACGGGGCTTGCCTGCGGCGATCCGAGAGATCCCCCACAGCAAGGACAGGGGCTTGTGCCTGCTCGGGCGGCCGTTCAGTTTATGGACCTTGAGGTTCCTGAGTCTGTCCACGAGCGTGCTCGCGGTCAGCTCTTCCTGCCGCTCGGTTGGTCCAGAGGAGGTCGGGGCTGCGTTGTCCGGCTGACGGGGCGCGGGAAACAACCCCGGTGCGTTGTAGTCAGCCTTCACTGAGCCCGGGGGAGATGCCTGACCTGTTCCAGGGCTTGTGCTCTGTCGTCGCACCTCAGGCAACGCCTGATGACCACGTTCTACCCACTGATGCCAGGCGCGCGGAGCATGCTTGAGCGTGTCGCCGGCCGAGAGCTCGGCGTTGCCCCGGGCCTCGATCCATGCCCAGTCGATCTGATCGCCCTCTGTGCTTAGGTCCAATACCGCCAAGTCATACCTGTAGTTGGGGAAGGGACGCCCCTTGGCCTCCTGCTCGATCTGTTCGACGCTCTCGATGACCGCCACGCCGCAGAACTCGACGTATCCCTTGGGGGTCTTGTTGCGCGAGACCGCTGCAAACAAAAGCAATGGCACGGCCAGTGCACGCTGCTCCGGGGTAGGCGCCTGGTGCTCTGTGAAGGTATCCAGCAACACCGCATTGCCCTGAGTGCTCCCCGCGGGCACGGTGTGGTCGACCCTGTGGTCGCCAAAGTAGGACACGTGACCACGGTCCAGGTTGAACACGTCGTGCCAGGGTGTTTCAGCAGTGCCGGCCTTCCATGGGCTAGATCGGATCAGAATCGCCGGACGGCGTTGCCCGCCCGCCGCCCGCACCTTGGCGACGGGGTTGATGCCCTTGCTCAACTGAATTTGAGCGAGAGTGTGGGAAGCCGTGACGTGGTGGATGTTCCGGTACCCGTCGATGACCGGCAACGAGGGGTCACGGTTCCGGGCGGACCGCAGCACTTCACCGACACGTAGATGGCTTCCCACCGAGAGCCTCCCCCTGACGCCATCGCCCCTACAGGAACGATCTTGTCATGCCCGTAGGTGGGCGGATTGACGGTTTCCGTAACCAGGCTGTCCGCACGGGGTCCTCGTCACCTGGGCCGTCATACGCGCTGCCGGAAACCTTCCGCTGATGCCACTCGGGGTGATGCTTTCAAGCCATCTTGAGTCCTGTGGGCCTTGTGCGATTTGGGTTGTATATCCGATACGCGCATGGCTCGGGGAAGTGTTGGCATATGCCGATGGGTACCATCACGGCGTGCTGGGCATATGCCAACAGCATATGCCCAGCTCAGCACGGTTGAGAATTCTCCAAATGGCGTCACCAATACTGTCGCTGCCAAGCTTTTGCCCGACCACCAATTAGTTCCAGAAGCGTCTTTCGGGAGGCGGCATGGCGTCTGCCCGCTGCTACGTTCCCTGGCTGAGCAGGAGACCCCGCCCCGGGTCCTGCAAGACAAGGGGGCGGGGCCTCCAGTGACCCGCAACTGCGTAAGCGCAGGTCAAACGTAAGGAGCCCCCATGGAACTCAAGGACATCCCTACCGAGCCCGAGCCTAGTGGCCCACCGCCAGCGAAGGCGACCGTCGCAAGCATCGTCGTGGCGGTCGGCACTTTCTTTATGGGTGTTGGCACCCTGCTCAGTGGAATCGCTGATCTCACCCGTCATTGACGTGAGGTGGCGCGGGGCCCCATGCGTGGGCCTCCGTGTGCCGCACGGCGGCTCGTGGGGCACGTTGCGGAAGCGAGCGGCCTGCAAAAGGCTTCCGGCGGCTTGAGTACGCTCCGTAGCCTCGCCGCCCGTTGTGAGAGCGCGGGGCTACGCTGCCGCCGTTGCCGGTGGGTGTCCCTCGTCAACAGGGTGCGGGCCGCCTTCCGCGCGTGATGGAGCAGGCGTGATGCAAACTGAAGTGGGACCCCCGGATCTCTACTCCGGGGGTCTTTGTACTTCTGCAGGATCGTCTTCACGCGGATGGCCGCGTTGTAGTGAT
>NZ_JBSGDB010000217.1:0-14184 GCF_053602155.1 Streptomyces sp. NPDC004561 | reverse complement strand
CGGCGTGCGGCAACGGTTCCGCCCGGTCCGCGACCCGGGTGCCCGAGCCCTGCCGCGCGGTGAGGTACCCCTCCGCCACCAGCTGGTCGTACGCCGCCTTCGCCGTGCCCCGGGAGACGCCGAGGTCGGTCGCGAGGCGCCGGGTCGCCGGCAGCCGGGTGCCGGGCGCGAGCCGGCCGTCGCGCACGGCGTCCCTGAGCGCCCGCTCGAGCCCCGCCCGGCGTCCGTCCGCAGAGTCAGGTTCCAGATGCAGGTCGACGCCCACACCGGACCAGAAGTCGTTCACGAGAGCCCTCCCCTAGGCACACGAACGGCCGGGCACCCCCCGGGTGCCCAGCCGGCTCTCCTGCATCAGCCCTTCAGCGACGCCATCCACGCCTCGACCTCGTCGGAGCGGCGCGGCAGGCCGGCCGACAGGTTCCGGTTGCCGTCCTCGGTGACGAGGATGTCGTCCTCGATGCGGACGCCGATGCCGCGGTACTCCTCCGGGACCGTCAGGTCGTCCGCCTGGAAGTACAGGCCCGGCTCGACGGTGAGGACCATGCCGGCCTCCAGCGTGCCGTCCACGTACGTCTCCACGCGGGCCGCCGCGCAGTCGTGGACGTCCATGCCGAGCATGTGGCCGGTGCCGTGCAGGGTCCAGCGGCGCTGCAGGCCCAGCTCCAGGACGCGCTCGACCGGGCCCTCGACCAGACCCCACTCGACGAGCCGCTCGGCGAGCACGCGCTGGGCGGCGTCGTGGAAGTCGCGGTACTTGGCGCCCGGCTTCACGGCCGCGATGCCGGCCTCCTGGGACTCGTACACGGCGTCGTAGATCTTCTTCTGGATCTCGGTGTACGTGCCGCTGACCGGCAGCGTGCGCGTGACGTCGGCGGTGTAGAGCGTGTGCGTCTCCACGCCGGCGTCGAGCAGGAGCAGGTCGCCGGAGCGGACCGGGCCGTCGTTGCGGACCCAGTGCAGGGTGCAGGCGTGCGGGCCGGCCGCGCAGATGGAGCCGTAGCCGACGTCGTTGCCCTCCACGCGCGCGCGGAGGAAGAACGTGCCCTCGATGAAGCGCTCGGAGGTGGCCTCGGCCTTGTCGAGGACCTTGACGACGTCCTCGAAGCCGCGGACCGTCGAGTCGACGGCCTTCTGCAGCTCGCCGACCTCGAACTCGTCCTTGACCACGCGGGCCTCGGAGAGGAAGACGCGCAGCTCCTCGTCGCGCTCGGCGGTGACCTTGTCGGTCAGGGCCGCCTCGATGCCGGTGTCGTGGCCGCGCACGACGCGGACCGGGCCGGTGGCCTCGCGCAGCCGGTCGGCCAGCTCGCGCACGTCGGCGGCCGGGATGCCGTAGAGCGCCTCGGACTCGGTGAGGGAGTGGCGGCGGCCGACCCACAGCTCGCCCTGGCCGGAGAGCCAGAACTCGCCGTTCTCGCGGTCGGAGCGGGGCAGCAGGTAGATCGTGGCCGTGTGGCCCTCGCCGGTGGGCTCCAGGACCAGGACGCCGTCCTCGGTCTGGTTGCCGGTGAGGTAGGCGTACTCGACGGACGCGCGGAAGGGGTACTCGGTGTCGTTCGAGCGGGTCTTCAGATTGCCCGCGGGGACGACCAGGCGCTCGCCCGGGAAGCGGGCGGAGAGCGCGGCGCGGCGGCGGGCGGTCTCGGCGGCCTGTGCGATCGGCCGCAGGTCACGCAGCTCCGTGTCGGCCCAGCCGGACTTCATGTTCTCGGCAAGCTCGTCGGAGACGCCCGGGTACAGGCCGTTCTTCCGCTGCTTGATGGGCTCCTCGGCCTCGGTCTCCGGACCCTCCGCGGTAGCGGTGTCGGGCACGACCGGGTTGAGCTCGTCGGACACGTGATCCTCCTCGATACGCCTGCTGATCTCCCCCGGGCCCGCGGCGCTCCTGCTTGTGGCCGAGCGGGGACCTCCATCATCGTACGGTCGTACCGGGGTGCGACCAGGGGCGGATGCCCTGTTATGCCCGCTCATGCCAACCGGGGCGGTCAGTCGAAGCGTGCCGCCAGCAGGACCACGTCCTCCTCGCTGTCGGCGGTGTCCAGGCCGTCGGGCAGGACCGTGCGCAGGACGTGGTCGGCGACGGCGCCGGGATCCTGGCGCAGCGCGCGCGGGACGCTCGCGGCGGCCGTGTGCAGCCGGGCGAAGGCGCGGTCCATCGGGTCGCCGGTGCGGTGCAGCAGCCCGTCGGTGTAGAGCAGGACCGTCTCCCCGGCCTCGGCCTGGATCTCCACGCTGGGCGCCTCCCAGCAGGCGAGCATGCCGAGCGGCGCGGACACGGAGGTCTCGGCGAACTCGGTGCGCCGCTCGCCGACCAGCAGCGGCGGGCTGTGCCCCGCACCGGCCAGGGTGACCTTGCGCAGGGCGGGCTCGCAGTAGGCGAACAGGGCGGTGGCCGAGCGGGCCGGCTCGGTCAGCCGCAGCAGCAGCTCCAGGTCGGACAGGACGGCGACCGGGTCCTCGCCCTCCATGACGGCGTATGCGCGCAGGGAGGCGCGCAGCCGGCCCATGGCGGCCACCGCGCTCGGGCCCGTGCCGGTGACCGAGCCGACGGACAGGCCGAGGGCGGCGTCGGGCAGCGGCAGGGCGTCGTACCAGTCGCCGCCGCCGCGCGGGCCGGTGCGGTGCCAGGCGGCGAGCTGGACGCCGGCCACCCGGGGCAGCCGGGAGGGCAGCAGTTCCTCGGCGATGGTCGCCATGCACGCGCGCGTGCGTTCCACTTCCCGCAGCCGGGCGAGGTGCTCGGTGGCGTGGCGGACGTAGAGGCCGGCGAGGTGGCGCTGGTGCTCGTCGGGTTCGGCGGGTTCGTCGTAGAACCAGACGGCGGCGCCGAGGCGGCCGGCGGACTCGGTGGCGAGGGGCAGGGCGTAGCTGGCGGCGTAGCCGAGGCGGGCGGCGACCTCGCGGTGCCGGGGGTCGAGGCCGTCCTCCGCGAACAGGTCGGGGTGGACGATCTCGGCGGCCGTGCCGGTGTCGTACGGCAGCGCGCCGCGCGGGACGGTCTCGAGGTGGCCGAGATCGGCGCGGCCGAGGCCGAGGCCGAGGCTGGCGCGGGGGCCGAGCCCGTCACCCGGCTCCAGGACGACGAGGCCGCGGCGGGCGCCGACGAGGGCGGCCCCGGCGCGCAGCAGCTCGTCGAGGGCGGGCTCCAGGGTGTTCGTGCGGGAGAGCCGCTCGGTGAGTTCGTGGAGGGTCGTCAGGTCCGAGACCCAGCCGGCCAGACGGTCCTGGAGGACGGTGCCGGGCGCGGGGGCGTGTGGTGCGGGGACCGCGGGGGCACCCGGGGTGGGGCCCGATACGGGAGAGGCGGGTGCGACAGTGTGGGCGGGCGTGGGAACGGTTGAATCGATTCCAGCCACTTTCGGAGGGTGCGGGGCGTTCATGGCGTCCGGCTTTCAGACCGGTGCGTATTGCCGAAAAGCATCGCAAACCCCCATGTCATTCTGCACCGCCAGCAGTGTCTCCACATGTACACGCACTCGAGAGGGGATGTCCAGCATTGTCCTGCGGGGATTCCTGGTGTCCATGGGGCCAGCGAGGGTTTTGCCGGAACCCCTTGCCTTACTGCCAAGTTGGCTTAAAACTGCCTTAGGTATCGGTTCATTGCGGTCGACTGGGCTTGCTCCACGGAGCGTCACACCGGTCGTGATGGGTACGTACTCGGAGAAGGCCAGGGGTGGTTGGGGGCCACCCGGAACCTGGCGACGGACCCGGGCGTCATAGCCACCGACGGCCGAGCCCCATCCTCCCGTGGCGGAGGCGGAGAGAAATACGCGCGACGGCAAAACGCCAGACTTCGCCACCCCCACGCCGCAGCCGTGCTTTTGATAGACGCACCATGGACGCGGACGCGGCCTACGCTCGACCCCTTGGGGACCCCGTGCCATGTGCAGGGGTGTGATGCGCCAACAGGTACGCACAGTGAAGTGATCGACACATGATGTGATGTGGACCACGGTGTTGCCAGCGGTGCAACGGAAAGGAACGAGCGCTCATGCGCGAGATCCTCGGAAGGCGACGCAGGCTCCTGTCCAGGCGGAACGACGGGAGGCCTGAGCTGATCAGCGCGGCCCTGACCTTCGCGACGGAATGGCAGTGGCCCGTACTCCCGGGTGTGGCCCCGGACCCGCAGGGCCGGGCCCGCTGCGGTTGCCCCGACCCGGAGTGCACGGTGCCCGGCGCCCACCCCTTCGACCCCGGCCTCCTCGCCGCCACGACCGACGCGCGCATGGTGCGCTGGTGGTGGACCAACCGGCCGGGCGCGCCGATCGTCCTGGCCACCGGAGGCCAGGCGCCGTGCGCCGTCAGCCTGCCGGCGCTGGCCGCCTCCCGAGCCCTCGCCCTGCTCGACCGCCGCGGCATGCGCCTCGGCCCGGTGATCGCCTCGCCCACCCGCTGGGCGCTGCTCGTGAAGCCGTACTCCATGGAGCAGCTGGGCGAACTGCTGTACGCCAAGGACTTCGTCCCCGGCTCCCTCCGTTTTCACGGCGAGGGCGGTTACATCGCCCTGCCCCCCTCCGAGACCGGTCAGGGCGCCGTCCGCTGGGAGCGGGCTCCGCTGCCGGGCTCGGCCGCCCCCTGGGTGCCCGACGTGGAGGCCGTGGTGGACGCCGTGGTCGACGCCCTCACTCGTACGGGTGTGAGCGCACCCGAGTTGTAGGGGTGTCGGGCGCGCGCGGGGCGGGCGAGCGTCCCGCGCTAGTTATCTTCCGCTCATGCTGCGATTTCCTGGGGGACAGGGCACCCGACGGCCGCCCGGCGGCGGGCCCGACCCCCGAAGGCTGCGTCTGCTCGCCCTCGCGGGCGCCGTGGCGGCCGCGGTCGCGCTGCCGCTGGCCGTGGCGTCCGCGGGGCAGGTCGGCGACGCGGGCCGGGCTCCCGCGCCGGCCGCCCCGCGCAGGGGCGATGCCAAGGATCCCTCGGCCGCCCCCGGCAGATCGCCTCTCCTGCTCGGCCTGGGCCTCGCCACCGCCGCCCGCTGCGGCCCCCAACTCAGCTCGCCCGACGGCATCGAGGCGCAGACCTGTGTGCTGACGCAGGGCGCGGACACCTGGGCGCGCACCTACTACCGCAACGCCACCGGCGAGTCGCTGGACTCCGTGCTCACCCTCATGGGACCGGGCGGCCGCACCGTGGAGATGCGCTGCGCCACGGGCGCCGACGACGAGCCCGCCACCTGTGAGACGCCCCGGGAGCGCAGCCGGGGCGGACCGGACGCCTACACGGCCGTCGCCGAGTTCGCCGAGCGCGGGGCCGACGGGGCGCTGCTGTTGCGCTCGGGAAGCAATCCCGCGGGGCCAAAGGGAAGTTGACGCCGGGCGGGGCGCTGTACACCGGGCGCGGACATGGAAAGACCCGGTTGCTGGCGACGGGGGATGCACCAGCAACCGGGCTACTGGAACGGTAACAAGAGATCGGCGGTTCGCAAATTCCGTCTCAGGCATTCGGCCACCGATTTTCCTGTCGGAGCCGGGAGTTGTGACAGGAGTCACCCGCCCGGCGACCCGGTGTCACGGCTGACCGACCGTTCAGCCGTGACGCGCGCGCGGGGGCGTCAGCTGAGCGTGACCTGGCGGTTGGTCAGCCCGCCGCGTGCCCGGCGCTCGTCCGCCGTGAGCGGCTCCGCGACGGCCAGGGCGGCGGCGAGGCGCTCGGCGAACTCGGCGGCCGGCTTCTCCACGTCGTCCGCGGTGACCTCGCTCGGCAGGTCCCAGACCGGCACGGTGAGGCCGTGAGCACGGAAGGAGCCGACCAGCCGGGTGCCCTCGCCGAGGCTGGAGCGGCCCGCCGCGTGCAGCCGCGCCAGAGCGTCCAGAAGCTGCTCCTCCGGATGCGGCATCACCCAGCGCAGGTGGTTCTTCTCCGGGGTCTCGCACCAGTACGCGGCGTCCACGCCGGACAGCCGCACGGTCGGGATCGCGGCGGCGTTGGCCCGCTCCAGGGAGGCGGTCACCTCCGGGGTGGCGTTCTCCGCGTCGGGCACCCAGAACTCGAAGCCGGTGTGCACGACGGGCTCGAACGGGGACTCGGCGTCGATCAGGTCCTGCAGCCGGGGCGCCTCCGTGGGGGCGCGGCGGCCCTGCACCGGGGTGCCGGGCTCCGCCAGGAGCGCGCGCTGGAGCGTGTCGCCGAGGTCGCGGCTGATGTCGCCGGACGCCGTGTCGTTCTGCAGGCCGAGCATGACCGAGCCGTCGTCGCGGCGCAGCGCGGGCCACGCCATCGGCAGCACCGTGGCGAGCGTGACCGACGGGACGCCCTCGGGCAGGCCGCCCTTGAGGGTCAGCTCGACCGTCGCGGCCGGGACCAGCTCGCGCAGCGCCACCCAGTCGCACTCGCCCGGCAGTCCCTCGAACGGGCGCTGCACCAGCTCGGTCACCGCGTGCGCGGCGGCCCTGCCGTGGCACGCCTTGTAGCGCCGGCCGCTGCCGCAGGGGCAGGGTTCGCGGGCGCCGACAACCGGGATCTCTCCGTCCGTGAGCTGCGGGCGCTTGGCCTTCGTCTGGGGTCGCTTCTTGGCCATCGTGGGTGTCTCCCGGTTACGGCTCTTCTGGTACGGCGGGAGCCTAGCCGTTCGGGCCACGAGCGACGGGAACCTGTGGACAACGCACGCGCGCTCGACGCCAGTGGTGTGAACCTGTGGACGAGTCCGGCGTGTCGTGGATCGGCACGGCGGGTCCCGTGGATCAGCCCAGGTCCTCGAAGGCGTCCGCGAAGTCCAGGCCGGCCGGCTCCAGGAGCGAGGGGGCCGTGACGCGCGTAGCGAAACGGTCGTGACGGCACGCGTCGGGATCATGGACGTCCCCGTGGACCACCACCCAGACCGTGACCTCGCCTCGGACGTCGTCGCGGACGCCCCAGTCGTCGGCCAGCGCCGTGATGATGTTCAGTCCCCGGCCGCCGTGCGCGGTCACCGAGGGGGTGGCCGGCGCCGGGCGGGTCGGACCACCCCCGTCCGTCACCTCGACGATCAGTCTGCCCCGGGGGTCGACCTGCCACGCGGCGCGCACGTCGCCGTCGCCGGCCGGGGCGTCGCCCAGCGGCCGCCCGTGTTTGCAGGCATTGCTCAGTAATTCGGAAAGAACCAGTACGGCATCGTCGATGACCGATTCCGATACGCCGCCGCTGCGCAGTTGCGCGCGCATCCGGCGCCTCGCGTTCCCCACGCCCGCAGGACCATGGGGTACGGCCATGCTCGACGACGTGGGCACCTCCTGTGCCACCACCAACGCCACCCCCGAGACCTCCTTTGCCCCACGCCACGGTGTGGATGCCCCATTGGCCTGTACCGGAAACCGGCCAATCCCCTTCCGGCGACGCATTCGAAACGGTCGTGCACGAAACGAACGCGCCGGAGCACTCCCTGTGACGAGCCGTTCACGGACGGCTGTCGTGTGGCTGGAACTCAGTGGTCGTGGCGAGAACGGAGAATCCTGCAGCCGCGGGGCCGGGTCAAGGGGCGGAAGCCGGTCCTTACCCGCCTCTGGCGGTCTTCTCGGCCCGTTCCAGGACTCCGTCTCGGCGCCCGCCCCCCCGGGGCGTCTCTCGGCGGGTCTCCCCGCGCTCAGCGCCCGAGCCGGTCGAGTACCGCGCGCGGACGGTTGGTGATGATGGCGTCGACGCCGAGCCGCACGCAGAGGTCGACGTCCTCGGGCTCGTTCACCGTCCACACGTGGACCTGGTGACCGGCCCGCTTCAGGCGCTCCACGTACGCGGGGTGACTGCGCACGATGCGGATCGAGGGGCCCGCGATCCGTACCCCCGCGGGCAGCCGCCCGTCGCGCAGCCGCGGCGAGAGGAACTGCACCAGGTAGACCGTCGGCAGGTTCGGGGCGGCGGCCCGCACGCGGTGCAGCGAGCGCGCCGAGAAGCTCATGATCCGGACCGGGGACTCGGCGGCCGAGGCGGGCGCGTCCAGGCCGAACCGCTTCAGCAGGGCCATCAGCCGCTCCTCGACCTGGCCGGCCCAGCGCGTCGGGTGCTTGGTCTCGATGGCCAGCTCCACGCGCCGCCCGGCGTCCGAGACCAGCTCCAGCAGTCGTTCCAGGGTCAGCACGGAGGTCTCCTCGCGGTCCTCGGGCCGGTGCTCCCAGTCGGGCTCCTCGTCCCGGCCGCGCCAGGCGTCGCGGTTCTTCCACGAGCCGAAGTCCAGGGCGGCGAGATCGGCCAGTTCCAGGGCGGAGACGGCCCCGCGACCGTTGGAGGTACGGTTCACCCGCCGGTCGTGGACGCAGACCAGATGGCCGTCGGCGGTCAGCCGCACATCGCACTCGAGGGCGTCCGCGCCGTCCTCGATCGCCTTCTTGTAGGCGGCCAGGGTGTGTTCGGGCGCGTCCTCGGAGGCGCCCCGGTGGGCGACGACCTGGACGGAGAGGTGTGGTGCGTGGGTCACCGCGTCATGGTGCCACCGTCGCGGGGTACGTGTGGCGGCGCTCATGCGTCCGCGCGACGAACGCGGGCACGCACTCTGCTCATTTATGTAATTTTTGACTGTAATGCACCATGTAAAGAATGGCCCTGGACCCACAGCCACCGCTTATGGTGCTCTGACGGCCTGTGGGAAAAGCTGACTGCATACAAACTGGAACACAGACGAGAAACAAAGCCGTGGATCGCCATGGATCGAGGAGAAGAGCTGTGAGCACCGAGAACGGGCCCTCACCGCCCCCGATCCGGAACCGGCGCTGACCGTGCCGGACGCCCTGGACGCGCTGGACGGGCTGGCCGCGATGGAGCGTCAGGTCGCCTCGCTCGTCATGGAGGGCGCCACCAACCGGGAGATCGCCGCCCGGCTGTTCATCAGCGTGAAGACGGTGGAGGCCACGCTGACCCGGGTCTACCGCAAGCTCGGGATCCGGTCACGCGTCGACATCGTCCGATTGGCGGCAGGTCGCCGCGCGCACTGAGCACCGCTCTTGTTAACTGAGCCGGACCGAGGGTTTTCCCTCACCCAACCCCCTAGGGGGTTCCCTCATTGGGAGCCGAGGGTTCCGGTCCTAGCGTAATGGACGTGCCGCTCGCCCGGGCATACGGGGGTCGGTCCCGCGACCCCCGTGAAGCACACCCGCGCGATCCCCCACCGGTGCAACCCCACTGAGGAGACTCATGTTCGGGCCCAGACGTGCCAGACACACCGCCGCGACGCTGGTGGCCACCGCTGCCGCCGCGGCGACCGCGCTGCTCGCCTCCCCCACGGCGAGCGCCGCACCTCAGCCCATCGTCGGCGGTACGACCACCACCACGGCCGCGTACCCGTTCGTCATGCAGATCACGGACGCGTCCGGCAACCAGTTCTGCGGCGGCACCCTGGTGGCCGCGCGGAAGGTCGTGACGGCCGCGCACTGCATGGCCGGCGCGACCCCCGGCGGGATCCGGGTGGTCGGCGGCCGCACGTACCTCAAGGGAACGGACGGCACGGTGAGCCGGGTCGACAGGATCTGGGTCGACCCCGACTACACGGACGCCACGAACGGCAACGACGTGGCCGTGCTGACCCTGTCGACCGCGATGCCGTACGCCCCGGTGTCGTACGTCTCCTCCTCCCAGACGGGCGGGTACGCGGCCGGCACCACGGCCCGGATCCTCGGCTGGGGCACCACCTCGGAGAACGGCGGCTCCTCCAACCAGCTGCGGACCGCGACCGTGCCGGTCGTGGCCGACTCCAGCTGCCGTTCCTCCTACGGTTCGGACTTCGTCCAGTCCGACATGGTTTGCGCCGGATACACGTCCGGCGGCACAGACACCTGCCAGGGCGACAGCGGCGGTCCCCTGCTCATCGGGGGCGTCCTGGCAGGGATCACTTCCTGGGGCGAGGGGTGCGCGGAGGCCGGTCACCCGGGTGTCTACACCCGGCTGACCACCTTCTCGGACCTCGTGACCGAGCAGGTCGCCTCGTGACCCGGAAGTCTTCCCGAGCACCCCTCGGGTAACGGCCAGGGGGGCGTTGCGAGCGACCACGAGCGGCCCGCAGCGCCCCCCTATCCACTTCCCTCGTCCTCCCTCGTCCGCGACGGGCTCAGCGCCGCAGGACCTCCCCGAACCGGACGTCGTACGACTGCCCCGGATGCATGACGCCGAGCATCCGCTCCCCCTCCGCGGCGACCTCCTCCCGCTCGGCCCTCGTGAGCTTCCCGAAGGGCTCGACGACCAGGGCGCCGGCGTCCAGCCGCCACACTCCGGCCAGGAAGCCGTCCACCAGCAGCGTGCGGTGGGCCTGGTTGCCCTGCCAGCTGCGGCCCCAGTAGGCGGGCGGTATGACGCGGGTGCGGTCGGCGTGGGAGAGGAGCAGGTTGTCGAACTCGGGCAGGAAGCGGGGCGGGGCCGGAGTGTCCCGGTCGGGGCGCGGGGCGTCCGGGAGATCGAAGAGCTCGACGCCGTTCGCGTCCCGGAAGGTGAGCAGCCGCGGCCGCAGGCGTTCGAACGCGTCCCTCAGGCGGGTGAGTCCGGCCCAGGTCTGCATGTCCTTGACGGAGGCGGGGCCGAACGCCGCGAGGTAGCGCAGGACCACGGACTCCGGCTCCGGGGCCGGCCCGGACGGGCGGCCCAGCCAGTGCTCGGCGGTGGTGAGGGCGACCTGGCCGCTGCGGCCCCACAGGCCGCGCGGGGTGACCTGGACCAGCGGCAGCGTGCAGCGGGCGGCGACGGCGAGGGCCTGCGGGTCGGCGTCCGGCCATTCGGTGCTCAGCGCCTCGCGCAGCTGGGCCATGGTCCGCGGCTCGGCCTCGACCAGCTCGCGGACCAGGCCGGCGAGACGGCCCGCGTCGACCCCGGCGAGCCCCCGGCGGAAGAGCCCCAGCTCGCGCTCGCGGGCCGGCTGGACCAGGGGGCGCAGGGTGAGGCAGTCGTCGGCGGTGTGGGTGTGCAGGGTGGAGCGCAGGGTGACGAGACGGGCGACCTCGCGGCCGGCCATCAGCGTGGACAGCTGCTCCGGCGCGAAGCCGTCGAGGCGGGCGGCGAGGGCGTAGTACGGGGGCGTGACGTTCTGCGCCTGGAGGCCCAGCAGATGGCCGACGGCGTCCGCGGCGGACCGCGGGGACAGACGCAGCAGCAACTGCCGTTCGAGAGTGGCCCGGTTGAGGGCACGGGGGTCCAGGAGGGGAGCCGGACTGGCGCTGCGCTTCGTCATGACGGCACGCTAACCGGCCATTGGGACAGTTTCTGTCCGCTTCTCTCACCGAACCCGCGGATATCCTTCTCGTACCCTCGCCGAGTGATCACGCCGTACGCCGGCTCGACGGAGAGGCAGCCGATGTCCGAGCGAGAAGGCGGCAGGAACGGCCGTGGCCCGTCGCGCGTTGCCGTTGTGAAGATCGCTACGTTCAAGGAGCTGAGATGACCGAGGCGTTGGTGCTGGGCGGCGGCGGTGTGGGCGGGATCGCCTGGATCACCGGGCTGCTCGCGGGGCTCGCCGATTCCGGGCAGGACGTCAGCGGGGCCGGGCTGCTCGTGGGGACCTCCGCCGGGTCCACGGTCGCCGCCCAACTGGGCAGCGGGCTCAGCCTGGAGGAGCTGTACGCCCGGCAGGTGGACCCCGCGCTGCAGGCCGCGGAGATCATGGCCGAGATGGATCTGGAGAGGTTCGCCGCGGAGATCGGCGCGGCGACGGGCTCGGCCGCCTCGGTGCCGGAACTGCGGCGCGCGGTCGGACGGGTCGCGCTCGGGACACGCACGGTCGCCGAGCCGGCGCGGCGCGCGGTGATCGAGTCGCGGCTGCCGGCCCACGGATGGCCGCAGCGTGCGCTGAAGGTCGTCGCGGTGGACGCGGAGAGCGGTGAGCCGCGGGTCTTCGAGCGGGCGTCGGGCGTGTCCCTGGTCGACGCCGTCGCGGCGAGCTGTGCCGTGCCGGGCGTGTGGCCGCCGGTGACGATCGGCGAGCGCCGGTACGTCGACGGCGGGGTGCGCTCCATCGCCAACGTCGACCTCGCCGCCGGCGCGGACCGGGTGCTGGTGATCGTGCCGCTCGGCGCGGCCGAGCCGTTCCCCAGCGAACAGCCGCTGGAGGGGTCCGTCGGGGAACTGCGGGCCCGGGGCGCCGAGGTGGCGGTCGTGGCCCCCGACGAGGCGTCGACGGCGGCGATCGGGCCCAACGCCCTGGACCCCGCGACCCGCCGCCCCGCGGCCGAGGCCGGCCGGGCGCAGGGGCGGGCGCTGACCCTGCCGTGGGGCTGAGCGCCCCGCACGTCAGGGCAGTTGGTCGCACACCGAGGGCACCCAGGTCAGGCCCCGGGTCCCGCTGAGGGTGTCCAGGGACGCCAGGAGCGCGTCCAGCTGCTTCGGGTGGGCCAGGTACTCGATGGTCGCCTCGGCGAACGCGTCGCGTACCGCGGGCGGCATCGCGTCGGACGCGTCGAAGCAGTGCACCGCCCGCTGGTCGAGGAGGGTCGTGGCGAGCGAGCGGTGCCAGGCGGAGCCGGCGTCGCCGGGGGCGGGCTGGGCCTTGGCGTCGACGGAGAAGCCGGACTCCGCGGCGCTCCAGGCGCGTTGGGTGCCGGCGGCCGCGAGGTGCCGGATCAGCTGCTTGGCCTGCGGGGTGTCGTGCAGCAGGGCGACCAGGTCGCCGGAGACCTCCCAGGTGTCGGTGGCGGTGGCCCCGGGGATGAGCCGGGCGGAGGGCTCGTAGCGGCCGTCGGCCCGCTTCCAGGCGTCCGACTGGGTGCGGATGAACGACGCCTGGTGCTCCAGCGTGCAGCCCCGGGGGTGCTCGGCGACCGGCGCGGACGCGTTCTGGTAGCCGGTCTTCAGGGTCCGGCGCAGCAGGGTCTCGGACTTTCCGTCGCCCATCAGACGGCCCCACGTCGTCCATGCCTGCCGCACCTCCTTCGACCGCCAGGGCAGCCGGCCGCTCGCCCACCGCTGGTAGGTGCGGGGGCCGTGCTGCTGGAGCAGGATGTCCTCGATCCAGTCCGTGCCGGGCCAGCCGCTGGTGGCGCCGGAGCCCATGCCGACGCACCACTGGTCCGGCCGGTCCCTGGCCTGTTCGCGCTGCCGCTCGCTGGTGCCGGCCGGGTACCAGACGATGCTCTTCAGATCGGCCTTGAGCGGGAACCAGTACACGTGCCCGTCGGCCAGCGGGGTCGCCCAGGAGGAGCTGAAGTCGTCCCGGGGGATGAGGTCGTCGAGCGGCCGGAGCTGCTGCTGGTGGGCGTAGTCGGCGAGTTCGCCGGGTCCGGTCAGCACCACCACGTCGGGCGGTGTGCCGGCCTCGACGTCGGCGCCGAGCACCTGGCTCTCGGCGGAGCTGCCCTGGTAGTCGACGTGGACGTGGTACTTCCGCTCGAAGGGTTCGATGACCGTCCGCCGCAGGTGCCGCTCGTCGTCGCCGGTCCAGTTGGCCAGCAGGGTGACGGTCGGCTCCTGCCCTAGGGCGCGTGTGCCCAGGACGAGGGCCGCCGCCAGCACGGCGAGGCAGCTCGCCACGATCGTCACGGTGCGGGCGAGGCGCCGGGTCCGGGGGGCGGCGGCCTGCGCGGGGCCGCTCGGGCGCGCGCTCACCGCGGCCTGAACCGGTACTCGTCGATGTGCCGCCGCAGTCCCGTCTCGGCCAGTGCCATGAGCAGGACGCCTCCTATCAGGATCCATCCGGCGGCCGCCGCGCGAAAGCCGGTGTGCGCCAGGTACGAGGCGGTCTGCCGCCCCGCGTCGGTGATGGCCCGCCCGGTCAGCGGGCGGTCGAGCAGGTGCCGGGTGTCCGCCATGCCCGCGTGCGTCCATGCCGTGAACAGCAGCGTGACGGCGAGGCCGGCCGCCAGCAGGGCGCCGGCCGCGAGGAGTCCGCGGTTGTACCGGCGCCGCAGGCGGCGGCGCAGGAACAGCTGGGTCTCCAGCAGGGCGGCGGCCAGCGCGAGGGTGAGCAGCAGGGTCGTGCCCCAGCCGAGCGAGAGCAGCGGGCCGAAGGAGGTCTGCCCGTGCACGGCGGCGCGCTGCTGGCGCTGCAGGACCTTCAGGCGGGCCTGTATCCCGGAGCCCGGGTCCGTCAGGATGCTGGTGGCGTAGCTGAGATACGCCTCGCGCAGCACGCTGCCGTCGGGCTGGAGCTGGGCCTGCTGGACCTTGACGGCGTAGACGGTGATCAGGCCGGCCACGGTCTGCAGGGCCTGGCGGCCCGCGGGTCCGCCGACGTCGTCCCCGGCGGCGGCCGCGAGGCTCTGCGCGGCGACCGAGATCTGCTTCTGGAAGTCGCTGGACGGGGTC
>NZ_JBSGDB010000216.1:0-14306 GCF_053602155.1 Streptomyces sp. NPDC004561 | reverse complement strand
GCCGCCGCCTCCGCGGCCCGGGCCACGGCCTCGGGTCCGTCGGCGCCGGACAGCGCCTGCTCGGCCGCCGTGGCGCGCAGCGGCGTCGAGCCCATGTTGGTCAGCCCGATGCGCGCCTCCGCGATGTGCCCGTCCTCGCGCCGGACCAGCGCGGCGACGCCGACGATGGCCCAGGACTGGGCGACCGGGTGGAACTTCTCGTAGTGGAAGCTCCAGCCCTCCGTCTTCGGGATCCGCACCTCCACCAGCAGTTCGTCGGGCGCCAGGGCCGACTGGAGGTAGTCGACGAAGAACTCCCGCGCCGGGATCGTGCGCCGGCCGCCGGGGCCGGTGACGACCAGGTCGGCGTCGAGGGCCAGGGCCACCGCGGGCAGGTCCCCGGCCGGGTCGGCGTGCGCGAGGGAGCCGCCGAGGGTGCCCCGGTGCCGGACGGCGGGATCGGCCACGGTGGCCGTCGTCTCCGCGAGCAGTCCGGCGTACCGGCGCACCAGGGGGTCGTGGACCACTTCGTGGTGCGTGGTCATCGCGCCGATGGCGAGCGTGTCGCCGTCCTCCCGGACCCCGCGCAGCTCCGGGATCCGGCCGACGTCCACGACCAGCTCGGGGAAGGCCAGCCGCAGCCGCAGCAGCGGCAGCAGGCTCTGCCCGCCGGCCAGCACCTTCGCCTCCTCGCCCGCGTCGGCAAGGGCGCGCACCGCCTCGTCCACGCTCGTCGGACGGGTGTACTCGAACGCGGGGGGAATCATGCCGAACCCTCCTCACCCGGCTGGCCGTACTGGCCGATGTCACCGGACTGGGCGGCCTGCCCGGACTGGCCGGACTGGGCGGGACCCGTGCCGCCGGCCTCCTCGCCCGCACCGCCCCGGCCGGCGCGGGCCGCTCGGACGGCCTGCCACACCCGGTGCGGCGAACAGGGCATCCGCACGTCCTCCACGCCGAGCGGCCGCAGGGCGTCCACCACGGCGTTCACGACGGCGGGAGTCGAGGCGATCGTCCCGGCCTCGCCGACCCCCTTGACCCCGAGGGCGTTCGAGGCCGCGGGCGTCTCCGTCCGGTCGGTCACGAAGTCCGGCAGGTCCGCGGCCGAGGGCACCAGGTAGTCGGCCATGGTGCCGGAGACGAGGTTGCCCTCGTCGTCGTAGACGGCCTCCTCGAACAGGGCCTGCGCGATGCCCTGGGCGAGTCCGCCGTGCACCTGTCCCTCGACGATCATCGGGTTGACGACATGGCCGACGTCGTCGACGCAGACGTACGACCGGATCCTCGTCTTCCCGGTCTCCGTGTCGACCTCGACCGCGCACAGGTGGGTGCCGTGCGGGTAGGAGAAGTTCTCCGGGTCGACGACGTGCTCGGCGTTGATCGACGGCTCGACGCCGTCGGGCAGGTCGTGGTTGGTGAACGCCTCGAAGGCGATCTCCTGCATGGTCCTGCGCGCCTCCGGAGAGCCCTTCACGGAGAACACGCCGTCCCGGAACTCCACGTCCTGCTCGCTCGCCTCCAGCAGGTGCGCGGCGACCTTCCGGGCCTTCTCGACGACCGTCGTCGCGGCCCGGTGCACCGCCTCGCCGCCGACGGCCAGCGACCGCGAGCCGTAGGTGTCCATGCCCTGCGGCGCCGCCTGGGTGTCGCCGTGCAGCACTTCGACGTCCTCGAACGGCACGCCGAGCACGTCCGCCGCGATCTGGCTCCAGCAGGTCTCGTGGCCCTGCCCGTGCGGGCTGGTGCCGGTGACGACCTCGACCTTGCCGGTGGGCAGCATACGGATGCTCGCCGCCTCCCAGCCGCCGGCCGCGTACCTGAGGTCGCGCAGCACCCGGCTCGGCGCCAGGCCGCACATCTCGGTGTAGGTCGACACGCCGATGCCGAGGCGCACCGGGTCGCCGCTCTCGTTGCGTTTGCGCTGCTCGGCGCGCAGGTCGTCGTAGCCGAAAAGGGCGAGCGCCTTGTCGGTGGCCGCCTCGTAGTTGCCGGTGTCGTAGGTCAGCCCGGCGATCGTGGTGTACGGGAACTCCTCGTGCCGGATCCAGTTCCGGCGCCGCAGCTCCACCGGGTCCAGGCCCAGTTCGGCGGCCAGTTCGTCCATGGTCCGCTCGATGGCGAACGTGGCCTCCGGGCGTCCGGCGCCCCGGTAGGCGTCGGTGGGCGTGCGGGTGGTGAAGACGCCGGTGCAGTTGAACTCGTAGGCGTCCATCTTGTAGATCCCCGGGTACATGAACGCGCCGAGGATCGGGATGCCCGGGGTGACGAGCATCAGATAGGCGCCCATGTCGGCGAGGAGGTCCACCTTCACTCCGAGGAGCCGGCCCTCGCGGGTGGCGGCGACCTCGACGTCCTGGATCATCGCGCGCCCGTGGTGGGTGGCGAGATAGCCCTCGGACCGGGACTCGGTCCACTTCACCGGCCGGCCGAGCCGGCGCGCCACGGCGAGGGCGAGGGCCTCCTCGCCGTACACCTGGAGCTTGGAGCCGAAGCCGCCGCCCACGTCCGGGGCGATCACGCGCAGCTTGTGCTCGGGGATCCCGGTGACCACGGACAGCATGATCCGCAGGATGTGCGGGATCTGGGTCGCGGAGTAGACGGTGTACTCGCCGGAGGCGGCGAGCGGGGTGACGACCACCGCGCGCGGCTCCATGGCGTTGGGGATCAGCCGCTGCTGGTGGTAGCGGCGTCTGAGGATCACCTCGGCGCGTTCCCGCACCGCCTCGAAGCTCTCGCCGGTGGCCAGCGGCCAGAGGTAGGAGCGGTTGGTGCCCTTGTCGGCGTGGACGAGCGGGGCGCCCTCCGCCAGAGCGGCCTCCAGGTCGAGGACCGGGGGCAGCGGGTCGTAGTCGACCTCGATCGCCTCCAGCGCGTCCGCGGCGGCGTACCGGTCACGGGCCACCACGACCGCCACCGGGTCACCCGCGTAGCGGACCTCCTCGACCGCGATCGGCGGGTGGTCCGGCTGCACGATGTCCTCGGTCACCGGCCAGGCGCAGGGCAGGGAGCCGAGCCCCTCGGCGAGGTCGGCGCCGCTGAACGCCGCCACGACCCCGGAGCGTTCGAGGGCGGGGGAGACGTCGATCCGGGTGATGCGGGCGTGCGCCATCGGGCTGCGCAGGATGGCCAGGTGCATCAGCCCGGCGACCTGGATGTTGTCGGTCCAGTTGGTCTGGCCGGTGATCAGCCGGGCGTCCTCCTTGCGCAGCCGGGCGCGGCCGACCTCGTGTTCGACGGCCTGATCGGTCATGCCGTGACCTCCTCGCCGACCTGGTGTCCGGTGGTGTCCTGCCGGCCGGAGGCGTCCTGCTGTCCGGACGCGGCGAGCACCGCGCGGACGATGTTCTGGTAGCCGGTGCAGCGGCAGAGATTGCCCTCCAGGGCCTGCCGTACCTCGTCGGAGCTGGGGTGCGGGTTCTCGCGCAGCAGATCGCGTGCCGCCATGATCATGCCCGGGGTGCAGTAGCCGCACTGGAGGCCGTGCTGCTCGTGGAAGGCGCGCTGGAGCGCCGTCCACTCCCCGTCCTTCGCCAGGCCCTGGACCGTGGTCACCGCGCACCCGTCCGCCTGGACGGCCAGCACCGAGCAGCTCTTCACGGTCGCCCCGTCCAGGTCGACCGTGCACGCTCCGCAGTTGGAGGTGTCGCAGCCGATCGGGGTGCCGGTGAGACCGAGGCGGTCGCGCAGGTAGTGGGCGAGGAGGAGACGGGGTTCCACGTCGTCCTCGTACGTCGTGCCGTCCACATTCACTTTGATGTGGGTCATGGGCCCTCCAGACCGTGCGGCAGGGACGATGGCCAGCCGAAGGCTGTGGTGTACGTCACTCTATGACCGACCCCTGCGGGCGGCGAGTGCTGTGACCGGCATTGGTTGACCGTTAATCCATTACGGTCGCCAGTGCCTGTACGCCGGCCGCATCCAGGCGGCCCGCAGTGTCAGGACGAGCCGTCCGTCCCCGCCCCGGCGCGCCTCCGGCGGCCCGGATCGGCGCCTCCCACGGAGGGGAGGCCACCGCCCCGTACAAGGCGCGGATCGGCGCGGTCCGCAGGGGCACCGTGGACCTGTACTCCGACATGGGCCCATGCCACTCCTGCCGGTCAAGACCTATCCGGGCGATCCCGTGGCCGCCGCCACCGGAACCTTCGACGTCAAGATCGCCGGGCCGGACGGCCGACGCTTCACCCGCACTGCGAGCGGGATCGACCAGCAGCCCCCCTCCTCGTACCTGTACCCGGCGCCGAACATCACCGCGGCTCCGCTCGACGAGGTGGCCGTACTCGGACGCCACCGAACAGGACAGCGGCACCTGGCTGAAGATCTTCCCCGCCGCCCGCTGCCCCCGGCCGGCGAGCGTCCGCCGTCGACACAGGAGATGACTGATAGTCAACTTACTTATGAGTCAGGCGGTATTGACGGTTCCCCGGCCCCGCCGGAATGTGGTGGGCATGGCGAATCTCCGGGCGCGTCTGCTGGTCGTGCTGGTCGTCCTCTGCGGATTCCTGGCGGTGGCGGGCGCCCTGCCCGCCACCGCCGCCGGCCCGGTCGGCTCCCTGTGGTTCGACGGCACTCCGCTCACCGTGCGGGACGGGCGTCTCGTCGACGGCCAGGGCCGCGAGACCGTGCTGCGCGGGTACAACGTCTCCGGCGAGACCAAGCTGGACGAGAACGGCGGTCTGCCCTTCGCCTCGGTCGCCGACGCCGGGAAGTCCGCGACCGCGCTGCGCGCCCTCGGCGGCGGCAACGCGGTCCGCTTCCTGCTCTCCTGGGCGCACGCCGAACCCGTGCGCGGGCAGGTGGACACCGCCTATCTCGCCGCCGTCACCGCACAGATGCGAGCCTTCCTCGACGCCGGCATCCGTGTGTACCCCGACTTCCACCAGGACCTGTACTCCCGCCACCTGTTCAACGCGAACAGCTGGTACACGGGCGACGGCGCCCCCAAGTGGGCTGTCGAAGCGGGGAGTTATCCGAAGGAGTCCTGCGGCATCTGTCTCTTCTGGGGCCAGAACATCACCCAGAACACGGCGGTGCGGCAGGCGCAGTACGACTTCTGGCACAACGCGTACGGCCTCCAGGACGCCTTCCTCGCCACCGCCGGGACGGCCATGGCCTACCTCCAGCAGCACCTGAGCGACGAGGAGTTCGCGGGCGTCGTCGGCTTCGACCCGTACAACGAGCCGTACGCGGGCAGCTACGACTCCGGGCAGGCCTCGCGCACCTGGGAGCGGGACCTGCTGTGGCCGTTCTACGAGAAGTTCCGCGCCCGCATGGACGACGCCGGCTGGCGGGACAAGCCCGCCCTCGTCGAGCCGAACCTCTTCTGGAACGCGAACATCTCCACGCAGCGGCAGGAGGGCGGCCTGCTGGACGCGGGCACGCTGGGGCCGCGGTACCTCTTCAACACCCACTTCTACGACCAGAAGGCCATCTCCGGCGTCCTGATGTGGGGCAAGGCGGCGGACGGCCAGTACGCCGCCGACTTCGGCGCGATCCGGGACCGCGCCTCGGCCGCCGGTACCGCGGCCGTGGTCAGCGAGTTCGGGCACCCGCTGTCCGGCACCGTCTCGGACAAGGCGCCGACCGTCCTGAAGGCCATGTACCAGGCCCTCGACTCCCGTCTGCCCGGCGCGAGCTGGTGGTCGGACCCGGCCGCCTCCGGCCCGGTCCTGTCCGGCACCCAGTGGCAGTGGGACCTCTACGGCGGCCGGCACCACGAGCCGATGAACGGCAACCCCGGCAAGGTGCTCACCTCGGGCGACGCCTGGAACGACGAGGACCTCTCGGCGGTGCGGCTCGACGACGCGGGAAACGTCACCCTGCGCCAGGACGCCCGCCTGCTGGACCGGCTCTACCCGAGCGCCACGGCCGGCACGGCCCTCGCCTTCACCTACGAGGACCGTTCCCGCGACGGCTCGGCCACCCTGACCTGGAATCCGGTGCCCGCCTCGCTGCCGAACGTGGCGAAGCTGGTGGGCCCGGGCCGGTACGGGCTGCTCGTGTGGCGCTCCGGCAGCGGCACCGCACCCACCGAACTGCACCTGCCGGCGTCCTTCGCCACCGCGTCCACCACCGTCGTCTCCGACCTGGGCACGATGTACGCGCCGCCCGCCTACACCCCGTCCGCCCCGGTCGGCGTGGCCCCCGAGCCGGGCGGCACGGGCAGTCGCCGGCTGCTGCTCACGGACACCGACTCCGGCGTCCTGCACTACGCGCTGGTGACCGACGGAGCGACGGCGCCCTCGGCGGACCTGCTGAGCGCGGCGAGGTCCGAGCTGGCCGGCTGGGCGGCGGCGCGTTTCTGACCCCCCAGCCGTACGGCCCCCGGGCGAGTGGGGCGTCCCGGGAACCGTACGGCCGCTCGATCCCCGCTCAACTCCCCTTCGGGCCGGTCCAGTCGGCGGGCACATGGCCCAGCCGGACGCGCTGCGGATGGTCGCCGACCGGCACCGACAGCACCTTCTGCCCGGTGGCGAAGTCGATGGCCGTGATCCGGTCGGCCCCGGCCTCCGAGATGACGCAGTCCCTGCCGTCGCCGCTCACGGTCGCCCAGTACGGCGTCGACGCGGGGACCAGCGGCCCCTCCTGGAGGGAGGCCCGGTCGACGACGGTCGCGTAGTCGTCCATGGTCCCGGCGACGCACAGCTTGGTGCCCTCCGGGTTCATGGAGATGCCGTGGTGGCGCGAGTCCAGCAGCCAGGTGGTGCGGTCCTTGCTGGTGGCCGGGTTCTCCGGCAGCGTCTTCACCCGGGTGATCCGGTCGGCGGCGACGTCGTACTCCAGGAAGCCGTTGAAGAAGGACACCTGGAAGTACAGCTTGGACCAGTCGGGCGTGAAGGCGGCGGGCCGGACCGCGTCGGAGAAGTCCTTCAGGCCGACGGCGTCCAGCCGGTCCCGCATGTCGATGGTCCTCACCTGCTTGAAGGTGGTCGCGTCGACGACGGTGATGTGGCGGTCTCCCTTCGTCCAGTCCCACGCCGGATCGTCGAGGGAGGTGGTGACCTCGCCGATGGACATGTTCCAGATGTACCGGCCGCCGTTGGTGAAGAAGTTCTCGTGCGGTTTGTCGCCGGTGGCGAACTCGCCGACCTCCCTGCCCGTGTCGATGTCCAGCACCTGGACCTTGTTCGCGGTGGAGGCCGAGACCGCGACGCGGGTGCCGTCGGGGGAGACGGCCATGTGGTCGGCGCGGTAACCGGCCACCGGGAAACGCCAGTTGACCTTGTCGGTGGCCAGGTCGATGGAGACGACGTCGGCGAAGCTCGGGCGGGAGACGACCACCGATCTCCCGTCCGGCGTCGAGTACATGTCGTCCACGTACTGGTCGTGCCCCTCGCCGACCTGGTTGCGGATGGACATGTAGTAGATCCACTTGATCGGGTCGGCGTCGATCTCCGCGAGCCGCTGCTGCCTGTCGGGTACGACGTCGATCCGGCCGATCCTCGCGAAGTCGCCGGAGGAACCGACCACATCGGCGGTGCCGTCCCAGTTGTTGCCGACGAACAGCACCTCGCGCAGCCCCTCGGACGCGGCCGGGGCGGCGGAGGCGGCGGTCGCCGGGGCCGCGACGGTCAGGGCCAGGGCGGCGGCCACGGAGCACAGGTGCCTGGTTCTGGAGGCAGGCATGGCTGCTCTCCTTCCTCGGAGGAATCTGAACACGGGCGGATTCACAGTGAACTTACTGAAAAGTAAGGAAGGGGCGGGCTTTTCGACAAGATGTGTGCACGACAAGATTGGGGGTCGGTGGCACGACAGGTCGGTGCCGCCGGCGGGTGACGGAGGGGGACGGGTGACGGGCAGGTTCAGGGCGCCGACGGGCCGCTACGGCGGCAGGTCCGCCGAGGAGCGGCAGGCGGAGCGGCGCCGCCGGTTCCTGGACGCGGCGCTGCGGCTGTTCGGCGACACGCCGGGCTACCGGGGCACCACGGTCGCCGCGCTGAGCCAGGGCGCCGGCCTGTCCACGCGCCAGTTCTACGAGGAGTACCGCACCCTGGAGGACGTGCTCGCCGCGCTCCACCTGGAGGTCAACGGCTGGGCGGAGCAGGCGGTGCTGGACGCCCTCGCCGCGGCGGAGGGACTGCCGCTGGCCGAGCGGGTCGCCGTGCTCTTCCGGGCCTACGCCCGAGACGTCACCTCCGACCCGCGCCGCATCCGCGTCGCCTTCGTGGAGATCATCGGCGTCAGCCCCCGCCTGGAGGAGCAGCGGCTCGCCCGCCGGGCCTGCTGGGTCGACCTGATCCGCGCCGAGGCGGAGGCGGCCGTCGCCCGCGGGGAGGCGGCGCCGCGCGACTACCGTCTCCCGGCCACGGCGTTCATCGGCAGCGTCAACGGCCTGTTGCACGACTGGAGCTCCGGCTGGGTGGACGCCACGCTCGACGAGGTCGTGGACGAACTGGTGCGGCTGCTCCTGGGCATGCTCCGGCCGGCGGGCTGGTGCCCTGGAGCCGGCTGACACGGCGCCTCCCGGGTCCCGAAGGCCCGCTTCGGGCACCGTCCCCGTGGTTCGCCGCGCGTGATCGGCCGGTAGCTGGTGTGCTGGGGAGGGGGCCGTCGTACCCGTTCTCCGGAGATACCCATGAGTACCTATCGAGTCGCACAGGTGACCGCTCCGAACGGCACCTTCGAGCTGGTCGAGCGCGAGGTGCCGCAGCCGGGACCCGGCCATGCGCGGATCGCCGTGGAGGCGTGCGGCATCTGCCACAGCGACGCCCTCTTCGTCGGCGCCGGACTGCCGGGCGTGACGTTCCCGGAGGTGCCCGGGCACGAGATCGCCGGGCGCATCGAGGAGCTCGGCGAGGGAGTGCGGGAGCGTGGATGGGAGGTCGGCGACCGGGTGGCCGTCGGCTGGTTCGGCGGCAGCTGCGGTTACTGCAGGCCCTGCCGTGAGGGCGACTTCATCGTGTGCGAGAACCTGAAGGTCCCGGGCTGGACCTACGACGGCGGCTTCGGCGAGAAGGTGATCGCACCCGCCGACGCCCTGGCCCGCATCCCCGAGGCGCTGGCCGCGAGCGACGCCGGGCCCCTGGCCTGCGCGGGCGTGACCACGTACAACGGGCTGCGGCGCAGCTCCGCCCGGCCGGGAGACCTGGTCGCGGTGCTCGGCATCGGCGGCCTGGGGCACCTCGGGGTGCAGTACGCGGTCGCGATGGGCTTCGAGACGGTGGCGATCGCCCGGGGCGCGGAGAAGGCCGACTTCGCCAAACAGCTCGGCGCCCACCACTATGTCGACAGCACCTCCGGCACCCCGGTCGCCGAGGCGCTGCAGTCCCTCGGCGGCGCCAGGGTCGTCCTCGCCACCGCGGGGAACTCCGAGGCCATCACGGCCACCGTGGACGGCCTGTCCCACCGCGGGGAGCTGGTGGTCATCGGCGCGGACACCGCCCCCCTGGGCATCAGCCCGGCCCAACTGCTCATGGCCGGCCGCGTCGTCCGGGGCCACCCGTCCGGCACCTCGCAGGACGTGGAGGACACCATGGCCTTCAGCGCGCTCCAGGGCATCCGCCCGATGACCGAGATCGTGCCGCTGACCGACGCGGACGAGGCCTACCAGAAGATGCTCTCCGGTTCCGCGCGCTTCCGGATGGTGCTGACCACCGGCTGACCTGCCGACCGCCTCGGACACCGGCCCGGCCCCGGATCAGGACCCGGGGCCACGGGTCACAGACTCAGGATGACGGCAGCGCTCGCACCTCCCAGGCCGAGGGCCAGGGCGGCCTCGCCCCAGCCGCCCCCGCCCCGGCGGAAGAACCGGTCGAGAGCGAGTCTGCCCGGGCCGATGGCCGCTACGGCCAGGGCGACCACGCTGATGCCCACGCTGTACTCGACCCCGCCATGTGTCTCCCACAGACCATGGGCGCCGGTCACGGTCGCCATCGCATTGATCATCACTCCGATCAGGGCGGCGGCCGCGAGGGGAGTGAGCAGTCCAAGAGCCAGGCCGAGGCCGCCGAGGAATTCGGACGATGCCGACGCGGTGGGCTGGGGCGTGAGTGAGTCCTGAGGACTCGTAGGACGGCACAAAACGCGCTGGGCAAGCATTCCGCTGCTCCCAAACGAGAGCCGATGCGCTTATAGACGCTTGTGCAGTTGTATACGTGCCGGGCACATCCAGGGATTGCTTCTCCCGCGACCGACGTCCGTCAGCGGGGCGTGGCGGCGAGCACCGGCAGGCCGGCGGCCGCCAGCAGGGCGCAGCCCACCACACAGCAGACCACCATTCGCCGTCGCAGCACCCGGTACCTGGTCTCGTACGCGATCCGCAGTTCCTCGGCGCGTTCCGCGGTACGGCGCCACGAGGCCCGGGCCAGGGTCAGGTACTCGGACTCGAACTGCCGCTCCAGATGCTCCTGTTGGGGGTCGGTCAGCCGGCCCAGCCGGGAGACGGCACGCCGCGCCGCCACACGGCTCTCCTCCCGGGTGGCGGCCAACAGCAGATGGCCCTCGATCTCCTGGACGAGGTGCCGCGCCTCATCGGTGCTCATCGCCCGGTCAACTCCCGTTCGTGCGGCTGGAGACGGGGGTGGTGCAGGTCGAACGCCGGGGACTCGCTGCGGATCCGGGTGAGCGCGACGAAGTTGTGCCGCGGCGGCGGGCAGGAGGTCGCCCACTCCAGCGAGCGGCCGTAACCCCACGGGTCGTCCGGCGCCGGCTGCTGGACCGGCTCGGCAACGACGAGGCCGCGCACGGCCGGCACATCGTGGACAGCCCCGACACCGACGCCCCGGGGGCCTGGGTGCACGAGGCCCTGAACCGGCTGTCCCCGGCGGACCGGGAGCTGCTGCGCCTCGCGGCGTGGGAGGAGCTGGCCGTCGACGAGATAGCGGTCGCGGTGGGCTGCGGCAGACGGGCCGCGGCGATGCGCCTGCACCGGGCGCGCGGCCGCCTCAGGGCCGAGATCGACCGGATGCGTCCCGCGACGGCGGCCGAGCCCGTACCGCGTCCCGCCCCGGCGAGCCTCTGCAAGGACCACTGACATGGCCGACGAACTCGAACTCCTGCGCGGCGCCGACCCGGTGCCCGCCGACAGCCCCGGCTTCCGCGACGGGCCGCTGGACCGGCGTGCCGAGCTAAGGCTCCGGCAACTGCTGAGCGAGGACCGCCCACGGCGCCGCGTCCGGCTGCTCCCGGCGCTCCCCGGCCGTACCCCGCGCGCCCGGCCGGCCTGGGGCCTCGGCGTCACCGCGGCCGTCCTCGCGCTCGCCCTCGACGCCGTGCTCGGCGGCCCCAGCGCCCCGCGGGCCGTCGCCGCGCCACGGCCGCTGACCGTCCGCGTCCACTCCACGGCCGTGCCGCTGACGACGATGGTCGCCCTCGCCGACGCGGCCGCGGCGGACGGCTCACCGGGGCTGCGCAAGGGCACCCACGTGCAGTCGTGGAGCCTCGGCATGAGCGACGACAGGCCCCCGGTGACCCTCCCCGAGGAACGGGTGGTGCGCTGGCGCGCGGATGCCGGCCGCACCGAACTGGTCGTGGCGACCGACCCGCGCACACCGGGCCGCCCGGTCCTCACCGACGAGGGCGACCAGCCGCCGCACCAGGTGGCGGACGGCCACGTCCTCAGCCGGACCACCTACCCGCCCAGCTGGAGCGACGCCCCGCCCGACGCACCCCCGCCGCACACCGCGGCGGCCCTGGGCGCCTACCTCACCGAGGTCGTCCGCCCCGGGACCCACCGCGACACGGCACCGTTGAGCACCGCCGAACTCTTCGACGGTGTCGGGGAGCTGCTCGACCACTGGACCCTCGGCGGCCGCGAGTCGGCGGCCGTCGTCCGGCTGTTCGCGAAGGCCCCGGGGCTGCGACCGGCCGGGCAGGTGACCGACCGCCTCGGCCGCACACGTGCACGACGCCGGCGGCATCCGGCACATGCTGATCCTGGAACCGCGCACCGGCGCCGTCCTCGGCATGGAGGCCACCTTCACCAAGGACGACCCCGAGTACGGCGTGAAGGCCGGGGACGTCATGGGCTACAGCGCCTGGATGCGCTGATCACACCCCGAGCCGCCGGGCGGCCGCGTCGACGGTCTGCTCCAGCAGCGTGGCGATCGTCATCGGGCCGACACCGCCCGGCACCGGCGTGATCAGCGAGGCCCGCTCCACGGCCGAGTCGAAGTCGACGTCGCCGACGTTCCCCGCGTTGTAGCCGGCGTCGACGACGACCGCGCCGGGCTTGATGTCCTGCCCGCGGATCAGCCGGGGCCGGCCGACCGCGGCGACCACGATGTCGGCCTCGCGCACCGCCGCCGACAGGTCCCGGGTGCGCGAGTGGCAGTACGTCACCGTCGCGTCGCGGGCCAGGAGCAGCATGCCCACCGGCTTGCCGAGGATCGCGCTGCGGCCCACCACCACGGCGCGCTTCCCGGCCGGGTCGACGCCGTACTCGTCCAGCAGCCGCAGGATGCCGCCGGGCGTGCAGGAGACGAAGCCCGGCAGGCCGAAGCTCATGGTCGCGAACGAGGCGAAGGTGACCCCGTCGACGTCCTTCTCCGGCGCGATCGCCTCGAACGCGGCCCGCTCGTCGACGTGGTCGCCCACCGGGTGCTGGAGCAGGATGCCGTGCACGGCCGGGTCCTCGGACAACTCCCGCAGCGTGCCGACGAGTTCGGCGGTGGTCGTGGCGGCGGGCAGCGCCACGTGCCGGGACTCGATGCCGGCCTTGCGACAGCGGTTCTGCTTCATGCGGACATAGGTCACGGACGCCGGGTCGTCACCGACCAGCACGGTCGCCAGACAGGGCGCCACGCCGGTCCGCGCGGTGAGGCCGGCGGCCCTCCGCGCGGTCTCCTCGACGATGCGGCGGGCGGGGGCGGTTCCGTCCATGAGGCGGGCCTGGGTCATGCTGCACACTCCTGAGCTGGATCGACTCTCCTCGCCCAGGCGCGCGGCATCCACCACGGACCGCTCCCCGGTGGTGATCCACCTCAGCGCCAGTCACGGCCCGCGTACAGCCTAACCGAGGGCGTCCACGACCCCCGGCCCCCGACCGTCGGAGCCGGCCCGCACACGTCTGTGCCCGTGAACTCCTCTACAGGGAAGGGGACTTGCTCACCTACCTGGACCGGGCATACCGGGCGCGCCGCGTTCGAGGCGCTCGCGGCAGCGGAGGCCGCGGGCGAAGGCGCGCCCCTCTCAGCGCCGACCGGACGACGGCGGCGGACACCTGCAGACCCGCCGCCGAGATCGGTACCCGGCGCCGCGGCCGCGCCCGCCCCAGAGCCGCGCGGGCCGAGAAGGTCCAGGTCAGCCGGGAGGTGACCTGGACCCTGGCGAACTTCCTGCCTATTCGTCCCATGCCTGGACCATGATCTGTTCGGCGATCTTCCCGTCCCGCAACGTGATCATGGACTCGGCGAGGACACGGGTGCCGTCCTCGTACTCGCAGGACTCGGTGTAGGCGACGTGGTCGCCCTGCAGGACGCACCGGTCCAGCTTGTGCGTCATGTCGCGGCTGTAGACGTCGTCCAGCATCTCGGCTATCTGACCGCGGCCGTGCAGGATCTTGGGATGGCTGGGCTGGGTGTTGCGGTCGATGATGCGGATCTCCGCGTCGTCCGCGTAGAGGGCCAACAGCGTGTTCCCGGTGTTCCCTTCTATGCCCCGGCGCAGTGTCTCGGTGTCGAAGGCGGAGCCTGTCGCGGTGCCCATGGTGACCTCCTTCAGCGCCCGCGGCCCGGCGGGGAGCGGGCCGCCCGGGTCCCACCTTCGAGACTCCTCCGGCCCGGCGGCCTCGGCAAGCGCAGACGGTGCGCTCCGCCTCACGGGTGAGCGCGGCCCGCCACCCGTGTCCGTCCGGGGGCCGCCGCCGTTGCTGAGGGCATGATCTCAACACGACGTATCGTCGCCGCCCTCGGCATCGCCGCCGGGGTCACGGGCCTGGCCGCACCTCTCGCGAACGCGGCCGACGCGAGCGCCTCGCACACCGGGCAGATCAACCCCATGACCGTGCTCGACTCGCTCGCCGTCAGCGACCTCCCCCCGCAGCAGCAGGCCCAGATGCCGCGCGTCTCCGACCAGGTGCGCGCGCTGAACCAGGTCAGCCAACTCAACCGGCTGAGCGAGCTGCACCAGATCACCGACCTAGCGGCCCCGGTGACCGGCCTCCTGCCGGCCGTCGAGGCCTGAGCGGTCGCCGTCCCGCACGAGGACCACAGGGCCGTCCCCGGCGCGGGGGCGGCCTCACGCCTGTACGGCCCCGGTGCCGCCGCCGGCCCGCAGCATCAGCCAGTCCCGGGCCAGGGCGTAGACCGATGCCGGAGCCGGCGCCGTCCCGGCCGGGGGGTCGTGCAGGGCGCCCTCGAACACCTCCCGGCCCTGGCCGATCAGCCAGCACC